>JAUVSB010000138.1 GCA_030597275.1 Gammaproteobacteria bacterium | reverse complement strand
CATACATGCACAATTGGAGAAAATAGAATGCCCAGCTTTCACCCACCTGTTCGCACCCTCATGGGCCCCGGTCCTTCAGACGTAAGCCCGCGAGTTCTAGAAGCACTTTCACGTCCAACCATCGGCCATCTTGATCCCGCTTTCGTCGCCATGATGGATGAGATGAAAGGGATGTTGCGTACTGCCTTTTGTACCGAAAATGAACTGACTATGCCTGTGTCAGCACCGGGTTCTGCCGGTATGGAAACCTGCTTTGCTAACCTCGTCGAGCCGGGGGATAAGGTGATTGTTTGCCAGAATGGTGTGTTCGGCGGTCGTATGAAAGAGAATGTCGAACGCTGCGGTGGTGTTGCTGTAATGGTTCAGGATACCTGGGGCACAGCGGTTGATCCGGCTAAACTTGAAGCCAGTCTAAAAGAAAATACTGATGCAAAAATTGTTGCCTTCGTGCATGCGGAAACTTCGACTGGAGCTTTATCTGATGCAAAGACTTTGTGTGAGATTGCACATGCACATGATTGTCTGGCAATTGTTGATGCAGTAACTTCACTGGGTGGTGTGCCGCTGCTGGTTGATGAATGGAATATTGATGCTATCTATTCCGGCACGCAGAAGTGTTTGTCATGTACACCGGGTTTGTCGCCGGTCAGCTTTAATGATCGCGCGGTGGAAAAGATAAAAAATCGTAAAACGCCAGTACAGAGCTGGTTCCTTGACCTCAATCTGGTCATGGCCTATTGGGGTGATGGCGGAGGGGGGGCACGTTCTTATCATCATACCGCACCGATCAATGCGCTCTATGGCCTTCATGAATCGCTGGTGATACTTGAAGAAGAAGGGCTGGAAGCTGCCTGGCAGCGGCATGCCTATCATCATCAGGCGTTACGTGCGGGTATCGAAGCTATGGGTTTGAGCTTTATAGTGCCTGAAGGCGATCGTTTGCCACAGCTGAATGCAGTGACAATACCCGATGGTGTCGCTGATGCTGATGTGCGTAAGCAGCTGCTGGCTGATTATAATCTTGAGATTGGTGCCGGGCTTGGTGATCTGGCCGGCAAGGTCTGGCGTATTGGCCTGATGGGTTTTGCCTGCAACAAAACGAACGTTCTCTTTTGCCTCGGCGCACTGGATGCAGTACTGAGTGGAATGACAGATAATATTAACAAGGGTGTTGCAGTTGCGGCGGCTATGGCTTTTTATCAGCAGTAATATTGATATAGATCATATACTGGGGTGAATGTTTGGGGCATATTGCTCGGAGGTTTGAGGTTTCAAGTAGTTTAATTTGTTTGGCGATGGTGGTTTTAGAGCATGACAAAACTTGTAGATGGCTTTGGACGACGTATTGAGTACCTGAGACTCTCGGTGACGGATCGTTGTGACCTGCGCTGCAGCTATTGTATGCCTGCTGACCACAAGGATTTCTCCGAGCCTGATCACTGGCTTACTTTTGCTGAGACAGAACAGATTGTCCGTGTCTTTGCCAATATGGGTTTGCACCATCTGCGTATTACCGGTGGCGAGCCACTGGTTCGGCGTAATGTGACAGATCTTATCCGACGTCTGCATGATATCCCCGGTATTGATGATCTTTCACTCAGCACGAATGCCACACGACTTGGCAAGATGGCTGGTGAACTTAAGTCGGCAGGAGTGTCCCGTGTCAATGTCAGCCTGGATACACTTAAGGCCGATCGTTTTCGTGCAATAACCAAAGGCAAGCTGGAAAAAGTTCTGGCAGGTCTGCGGGCTGCAAAAGAGGCAGGCCTGTCTCCCGTCAAGATTAACATGGTTGTGATGGACGGTATCAATGTTGATGAAGTTGATGAGATGGTCGAGTTTTGCGGCAAGAATGATTTCACCCTGAGGATGATTGAAACAATGCCACAGGGTGATACAGGCCGAAGCTGCAGCAGTTCCTATGTCAGCCTTCAAGATATAGAAAAAGATCTTGTGAAGAAGTATGACATGATCCCTGCCGTAACTCGTGGCGGCGGGCCGGCACGCTACCTGCAAATGCGCAATAGCAAAACTACCGTTGGTTTCATCACTCCCATGTCGCAGCACTTTTGTGAAACCTGCAACCGTGTTCGTTTATCAGTAGAAGGTACACTCTATCTCTGTCTCGGTCAGAATGACAAAGTTGAATTACGTCCATTTCTGCGAGCAGGCATCAGCGATGAAGACTTGCAACAGGTTCTAATTGAAGCTATTGCCAGCAAACCAGAACGTCATGAGTTTAACGAGCAGCCGGGCAAGATCGTACGCTTCATGTCCATGACAGGCGGTTAAGGAAACGTTTCAGGTGTTACGTGTTACGTTTTATGTAAAACCTAAAATCACTAATACCTAATACCCATCACTACAAGGTGAAACCATGAGCTGTTGTTGTTCAACCTCGTCTGCAAATCTCATGCCTCTTGATGAGGCACTAACTCTTTTAACAGACAGTGCTGTAGTAATCACCGAAGAAGACACGGTGAAGCTTGATGATGCTTTAGGGCGTGTACTATCGAAAGGCGTCGCATCTACGATCAATGTCCCGGCCTGGGATAATAGTGCGATGGATGGTTATGCGGTTCGTTATGAAGATATTATAAATCTCGAACAGCTGCCTGTAAGTCAGCGAATTCCTGCCGGAACCCATGGCTTGCCGCTGCAGCCAGGCACAGCTGCCAGAATATTTACCGGAGCGCCGGTGCCTGAAGGCGCAGATACCGTGATAATGCAGGAGATCATTACGCGGGATGGAGAAATGATTCGTGTTGATGGCGATGTGACTGAAGGAAGTAACATTCGCCGTGCAGGTGAAGATATTCAAAAGGGCTGCGAAGTCATCGCTAGTGGCACAAGATTACAGGCGCAGCATATTGGACTTGCTGCATCAACTGGCACCGATACGCTCACCGTAAAACGTAAATTAAAAGTCGCCATGTTCACTACCGGCGATGAACTAACCATGCCCGGGCAGGATCTCGCAGAAGGAAAAATCTATAACTCCAATCGTTATCTCTTTAGAGGGCTACTTGAAAAGCTCGGCTGTGAAGTGATTGACCTGGGTAACGTGATCGATGAATACGAAGCGACCTGTGATGCGATTAACACCGCTGCAAGCAAAGCAGACCTTATTCTATCTAGTGGTGGTGCGTCAGTAGGTGAAGAAGACTATGTAAAGAAAGCACTCGAGGAACTGGGCCGACTGGACCTGTGGAAGATCGCTGGGAGGCCGGGCAAACCGCTGGCCTATGGTAATGTAAATGGCGTTCCGTTTATTGGAGTCCCCGGCAACCCGGTAAGTCTGTTTGTTACATTTAGCATTTTTGTCCGGCCCTT
>JAUVSB010000019.1 GCA_030597275.1 Gammaproteobacteria bacterium | reverse complement strand
TGTAATACCTGCATGCCACCCAGGCTGCCACCGATAACAGCAGCCCATTGCTCGATGCCAAGTTTCTGCGATAGCCTCGTTTGAGATTCAACCCAGTCGGCTACTGTCACAATAGGAAAATCAGGGCCATAGGGTTTGTTAGTATCAGGATTGCTTGAAGTAGGACCGGTAGAACCATGACAGCCGCCCAGGTTATTAACACCAACGACGTAGAACTTGTTGGTATCTATGACCTTCCCAGGTCCAACAATATTTTCCCACCAACCCGCTTTGCGGTCCTCCATGGAGTAATAACCCGCCAGGTGGTGTGTGCCGCTCAGTGCATGGCAAACCAGTATGGCATTGTCGCGAGCGGGATTTAATTCACCGTAGGTTTCATAAACCAGGTCATAGGCGTCAAGTGATTCGCCACAGGCAAGAGAAAGTGGCTGATCAAAGTGAAAAGTCGATGATTTGACAAGACCAATAGAGCCATCGGGTATTTTTTCAGGCATTGTTTAACAGGCTCTCATGGGCATCATCGTTTGTGCTGTGGGTTGTGACTATTATTACTCTTAAGGGAGAAAGAGTATAGCGAGATGAGAATGCGGCAGGTAGTATATTTATGCCATTCCCGGATTATTCAGCACTTTGTATGCGAGCAAGGATTCTTTGTAAAGTCATTATTTTATCACGCAATTCAATAATATTTTTTTCAATAGTAGCAACACGCTGTTCCAGGTTGCTATGGTTGGATTTCAGTTTATCAATATTAGATAGACGTCTTCCGATCTGATCCTTATTCTCTTCTATCTGTGTAGATATTGGCAGTAGTATAGCCTTGGACCATGCCCTGAGTGAATGATTTGTCTCATCCAGTATGCGTCTAGCACGGCTTGCCATGGTGATGAAAAATCTTTTGATGACAAAATGTTGCTCTGTAACGACCAGCATCATGCTATCACGGAATTGCTCGCCATCCTGGCGCAGGTGCATGAAATCTTCTATGAATGGTTCGATGTCAAATTGTGGTGGAGGTGCCAGGTCAAGCTTATGGCGAGTTTTGAATTCCTTGTAGATACGATCAACCAGGTTGGTGAGTTTAACTGAACCCTTATTGACCTCGGATAAGCGTTCTTCCGCCTGATCGAAAAAATCTTTCATGCCGCGTTTCAGACCAAAGGTATTCCAGGTTTCCTGCATGGTTGCTCGAGAGGCACCAATCATGAAGTCTATATTTTTACTGCTTAAGTGCTGCCGCAGACGTTTAGCCTGGTCATTCATTATACGTACAGTTTTATGATAGTCATCCATAGCCAGTGACAGGCGGCGGCTTTTAGCCTGTAGCTCTTTACTCAGAGTGACCAGTATTGATTTGCTCTTCCCTCTTAAATTCAGGATTTCATGGCGTTCTTTGACCAGTAAATTCAGTCGCGAGAGATAGACGTCCCTGGTTGATTTGACCATGACGCCAAGCTCACGCTGTACTTTTCTCTGTATCAGCGCCTGCTTCTTGTCAATCAAGTCATTTGAGAGCTTTTCTTCAAGTTTAGGCAAACCACTGCGATTCAGCAGTAGGCGGTCGTTTTTTACCTTTGCAATCAAACCTTTTTGAGCAGAAACAGGCACGACGAGATCTTCATCAATGTCGAGAATACGAGAGGTTTCTTCTATCTGCCGTCGGATATTGGCCTGAGTAAATGAGTCATCATGCAGGTCATCCCACATGGTGTCGATCTTGTTCAGAACGGCCATGACATTCTGCTCACGGGGATTGAGGGCGACGACGATGTGATTGCGCCAGATATCCATATCTGATCGTGTAACCCCTGTATCGGCGGCAAGAATGAACATGATGGTATGCGCCTGGGGCAACATGTTTAGTGTTAATTCCGGTTCAGTACCGAGGGCATTCAGCCCGGGTGTATCAAGAATTACCAGGCCGCTTTTCAGTAAGGGGTGTGGATAGTTGATCATGGCATGACGCCAGACCGGCACCTGCAGCTTATTGTTTTCCAGAAGGTCCAGTGTATGTGGCGGGAAACCCAGTTCTTTGGCTTCCTGCTCAGAAATTTCTTTTGTCTGAACAAGCTGCAACAGGGCTTCAGTCATTTGTTCAGGGTCATTTATGTCCAGATCTATGCGAGACCAGTTGACGGCAGTTTCCTTGTACTCATCAATTGTTAGGGAGGATTTTCGTGTCTCTATTGGAAGTAACTGGATATAGGGAGGGTCTTTTTCATTATATGCGATTTCTGTCGGGCACATTGTTGTGCGGCCAACGGAGGAGGGTAACAGGCGCTTTTTATAATCGGCAAAGAAAATACTGTTGATCAGTTCTGTCTTTCCACGTGAGAATTCTGCAACCAGAGCGAGCATGATTTTGTCTGATTTCAAGGAGTCAATCAGTTCAAGCACGCGAAGTTCTTCTTCGCCTCCGAGCAGGTTTTCTTCGTCCAGCCAGCTTTTGTAAGCTTCTATCTCCGTGAGAAGACTTGTGCGCCAACTTGTATAGTTATCCAGTTTTCTCTGTAGTGCTGTAATTGTCATAATATTCGTCTACTGATGCAGCATTTCTTCAAACTAGTTAGTTATGGACTGAGCCGTTGCTTCAGTCCAGGTAAGTCTGGCAAACGGCCGGGCTTCTGGATTTTTACAAGCTTCTTTTTGCTGCTGTGTCCACTCAGTATCTGTATGCGCGATTTCGGAGTACGAAATTCCTTTGAGAGAACTTTAATAATCGTTTCATTGGCTCTGCCTTCTACCGCCGGAGCCTTGATGCGAAGTTTTATTCTGTCTTCTAATAATTCGGCAACTATTCTGTACTTGCTCTTGTTTGTACCTTTAACCTTAGTAGCAGATCTCCAGATTTCCAATTGTACCAGTCGTTATTTAGCATAAATATTGTTTAATTTACAGAAGCATACGTGCACCAATATCAAGTATTGGTTGAACAATCAAGCGCAAAACAAGACCAAGCATGAGAAAAACGACCATTGGTGAAAGATCCAGCATGCCGATTGGTGGTATATATCGCCTGGCGGGCTGCATCATGAAGTCTGTCAGGCTGGCTAGCAATGATGTGATGGGGTTGTATAGCTGAGGATTGACCCAGGAAATGATGATGCGGGCAAAAACGGCAAACATAAATACGTAAACGGTCATTTCGAATAATTTTCCCACGGCCAGGACTAACAGGCCAGCTGGAGACGGTGTATTTCCATAGAGCAGTGTTACCAACAGTAGTTCGAGCATCTGCAGGCCAAGCATCAGAACGATTGATGCGATATCTATGCCGGCATAGCCTGGAATGAACCTGCGCAGGGGGCGTAACAAGGGGTTGGTCAGGGTAACAATAAACTGAGACACCGGGTTGCGAAAATGCGCCCTTAGCAGCTGGAATAGAAAGCGCAGCAAAACTGCCAGGATATACAATCCAAACAAGGTCTGGATTATGAACGCCGCACCATTCGCAAAGTATTGGCCAGTCATGAATCAGCACCCAGTTCGTCGCCCATTTCCTGTGATCGTTCAATGGCTGCATTAATGGCGTTCTGGAACAATTGTTCAATATCACCCTGCTCGAGCTGTTTCAGTCCCTGTTCTGTGGTGCCGCCAGGTGAAGTTACCTTTTGCCGCAACTCAGCGGGGGAGTCATCGGACTCCACGGCGAGTTTGGCCGCACCGAGTACCGTCTCTATTGCCAACAGGCGACTAGTTTCACGAGCCAGGCCTGATCGGGTAGCTGCATTTTCCATTGCTTCAATAACCCGAAATACATAGGCCGGGCCACTACCTGAAAGAGCGGTAACGATATCCATTTGTGATTCATTATCAAGCCAGACTGTCAGACCTACAGATCGCATAACTGATTCAGCCAGATTTTTTTGCTGATCGTTAACCAGGTGGTTGGCATACAAACCAGAAGCTCCAGCGCGTACCAGGGCAGGGGTATTCGGCATAACGCGTACAATCGCAAGCCCGCCACCCAGCCACTTTTCCAGATCTGCACTTCTGACGCCGGCAGCAATCGAGATAATCAGTGATTGCCTGATCTGTATCGCCTCTCGAAGAGGCAGGGCGATTTGTCGTAGCAGCTGTGGTTTGACAGCAAACAGCAACAGGTCTGTTCGCTCGACCAGCTCGATATTATTTTCTATACAGTGGATGCCATATTTTTTCTCTAATCGATCTCGCCGGTTTTCATCCGGTTCCGAGACATGAATTAAAGATGCCGGGTGACCACTTGCGAGCAGGCCGCCAATGAGGCTTTCCGCCATATTTCCGCCACCAATAAATCCGATTTTTTTCATATTAGAATCAGTTTTCAGTTTTCGGTTTTCGGTTTTCGGGCATTCTGCATTGATATTTTGAGAATATTTAAAATTTTATGCCCGTGGCCCAAAAAGTGCGGTACCTACCCGGATCATAGTACTGCCTTCTTCAATGGCCAGTTCGAAATCACCCGTCATACCCATGGATAGCGTGTCTATTGTGTTGTATTGGGCCTTTAGTTTTTGATACAAGCCGTGCATTTCACGAAATGCCATTCTTTGTTTATCCCTGTCTGTGGTGTTTTCCGGAATGGTCATCAAACCCCGTAAAACGACACCAGGCAGTGTATCTATCGCCCTGGCTAGTGGGAATAATTCCTTCTTTGAAACACCGCCTTTACCTATCTCTTCGCTCATGCGCACCTGTATGCATATATTTAGCTCAGCCATATTTTCTGGTCGCTGCGCTGAAAGACGCTCAGCGATGACAAGGCGGTCAATACTTTGCACCCAGTCAAAATTTTCAGCGACTGCCGCTGTTTTATTTCGCTGTATCTGTCCAATAAAGTGCCATTCTAGTTCAAGGTCAGCAAGCTGCTTAATTTTTTCTACTGCTTCCTGCAGGTAATTCTCACCAAATGCCTGCTGTCCAAGAGCTGCAAGTGAGCGAATAGTTGTATCTGAACGTGTTTTGCTGACGGCCAGTAGTCTAATCTCTGAAGCCCGTCGCCCCTTCCGGCTGGCGGCATTATTTACTCGCTGATCCAGCAGTTCTTTCCTTGTTTCTATGTCCATGCTATTGGCATTCTTTGATTGAAGACGTATTCTACCGTATAACGATAATATATGATCTAAAAACAGTAGATGCTAAATAACAAGAATGTTTGCTGTATTGTACATTTTACCTTAGGGAGTCCTTAGATGGATATTGCCGAGTTACTCGCTTTCTCACATAAACAGGGCGCGTCTGATCTTCACATATCAGCGGGTTTACCACCTCTTATACGCGTCGATGGTGATATCAAGCGCATAAATGTTGAATCACTGGAAGACCGGGTTGTACACGACATGATCTATGACATCATGAACGATAAGCAGCAGAAGGATTATGAGGAGTTTTTGGAAACAGATTTCGCCTTCGAACTGCCTGGTATTGCCCGTTACCGTGTCAATGCCTTTAACCAGCATCGCGGACCGGCGGCGGCCTTTCGTACTATTCCCTCCAAGGTATTATCACTTGAGCAACTTAATGCACCGGAAATATTCAAGAAGATATCGAGCCAACCCAGGGGGCTAGTGCTAGTAACGGGTCCGACGGGCTCGGGTAAATCCACGACACTGGCGGCAATGGTTAATTACGTTAACGAGGAGCGCTCAGATCATATATTGACGGTAGAAGATCCTATCGAATTTGTTCATACCAGCAAAAGTTGTCTGGTCAACCAGCGAGAGGTCGGCACCCATACGCTTGGTTTTCCAGAAGCTTTGCGATCTGCCCTGCGTGAAGATCCTGACATTATTCTTGTTGGCGAATTGCGTGATCTGGAAACGATCCGGCTGGCACTGACTGCAGCGGAAACCGGGCATCTCGTGTTTGGCACTTTGCATACCACCTCCGCGGCAAAAACCATTGACCGTATTGTGGATGTTTTCCCGGCGGCAGAAAAAGAAATGGTTCGTTCTATGTTATCTGAATCCCTGCGTGCGGTTATTGCGCAAACCCTGATGAAAAAACTGACTGGCGGGCGCATCGCTGCGCATGAGATCATGATTGCGACACCGGCAATACGTAACTTGATTCGTGAAAATAAGATTGCCCAGATGTATTCATCCATCCAGACAGGTGGCGCATTAGGTATGCAAACGCTGGATCAATGTTTGCTGAACCTGGTGAGAAATAGAATTGTTCATGTTGATGAAGCCAGAAGCAGGGCAAACGACAAAACTAAATTCCAGGCATCAACTAGTGGCGCGTCAAGGGCGAGCGGAGTTTAAGATATGGTATTTACGGACCTATTAAAATTAATGGTGCTCAAGAATGCATCAGATTTATTCATTACTGCTGGTGTACCGCCCTGCTTAAAAGTAGATGGCAAGATCACTCCGGTGACCAAGCAGGCGTTGACGCCAGATGAAAGCCGTGCTTTTGCTTATGGCATCATGAATGAAGACCAACGGCGCAGTTTTGAAGAGGATAACGAGTGTAACTTCGCTATTCACCCAAAAAAAATTGGTCGATTCCGTGTCAATGTGTTCATGCAGCAAGGCATGGTGGGTATGGTGCTGCGTACCATTGAAACCCGTATCCCTAAATTTGAAGAATTGAATTTGCCGCCTGTTCTTAGTGAAATAGCTCTGGTTCAACGCGGCCTGGTATTGTTTGTTGGTGGTACGGGCACAGGTAAGTCTACTTCCCTGGCCGCCTTGATTGGTTACCGGAATGAAAATACCTTCGGTCATATCATCACCATCGAAGATCCGATTGAATATATTCATGAACATAGAAACTGTGTCATCACCCAGCGTGAAGTGGGTGTCGACACGGAGACCTTCGAGTCGGGGCTGATCAATGCCATGCGCCAGGCACCTGATGTGATATTGATTGGTGAAATCCGCACCAGGGACACCATGGAGAAGGCAATCATTTTCTCAGAGACGGGTCATTTGTGCCTGGCAACGCTACATGCAAATAATACCTATCAGGCACTGGAGCGCATTCTCAACTTTTTCCCTGAAGAAAGGCATAATCAGCTGTATCTTGATCTGTCGATGAATTTGCATGCCATTATCTCGCAGCGGTTGTTACGCAGGCGCGGAGAGGAAGGTCGGGTGCCTGCAATAGAAATAATGATTACCTCACCGCTAATCTCTGAAATGATACTGAAAGGACGGGTTTCAGAAATCAGAGATGTGATTGCTAAATCGACTGATGCCGGTATGCAGACCTTCGATCAGTCGTTGTTTCAATTATTTGAGGATGGACTGATTGAGTATGATGATGCTATTCGTGCCGCGGATTCAGGAAACGATTTACGCTTGAAGATCAAGCTGGAAAGCAAGCGAGGTGAATCTGGCGAATTGGGTGACAGCCTTACCGATGTTTCATTTTCCTCACTCAACAATCCATCTGCCAGGGAAGAACCATAAATCTTTCCTGATTTTACTTTCCAGAAGGCGATCTGTTTGCTATGTTTCATATGTTGGTGAACTTTGGGTACACAAAGGCCGTTTGCGGGTGATAATTAATAGCCTATCGTCAGGTTTCCGTAAAAAAATACAAGAACAGAGACTTAGGCTTCCTTGAAGAAAAATCGATATTCAATCGAAAAAGTATTAATAGCGTTATAAACACCAGAGGATAAAGAATGAACCTTTCACGCAGAGAATTTGTCCAGTTGCTTGGCATCGCCAGTGCTTCAGGAATGCTACCTACCAATGCCCTGGCAGCTAAAAACCCGGCATCAATGTATGACCAGAAAAAATTTGGCAATGTCTGCCTGATGCACATGACGGACTGTCATGCCCAGCTCAATCCAATTTATTTCCGTGAGCCCAATGTCAATTTGGGTGTAGGGGGGTCTAAAGGCAAGGCGCCTCATATCGTAGGCGACAAGTTCCTCAACCATTTCAAGATTAAACCAGGAACTATCGAGGCCCATGCCTTTACTTACCTGGGTTATGACAAAGCGGCTAAGACCTACGGTAAGGTGGGTGGTTTTGCCCATCTTTCAACACTGGTTAAGAAGGTGCGCGCTGACCGGGGTGACAAGAACTGTCTGCTGCTGGATGGCGGTGATACCTGGCAGGGTTCCGCCACGGCATACTGGACACGCGGTAAGGATATGGTCGGCGCCACAAATCTGCTTGGAGTAGATGTCATGACCGGGCACTGGGAGTTTACTTACCCGGATCAGGAAATGATTGATAACGTCCGTGCCTTCAAGGGGGATTTCGTTGCGCAGAATGTCAAGGTTAAGGATGATATCCTGTTTGACTACAAGTTTGCTGACTTTAGTGACTTCAACGAAGATACTGGGAATGCCTTCAAGCCTTACGTGATCAAAAATGTCAATGGCGTCAAGGTGGCTGTTATTGGCCAGGCCTTCCCCTATACCCCGATAGCAAACCCTAAACGTTTCATCCCCGACTGGACATTCGGCATCAATGATGAATCGATGCAGGAAGTCGTGGATCAGGTTCGTGAGCAGGAAAAACCCGGTGTTGTTGTGGTCATCTCACACAATGGCATGGATGTGGACCTGAAAATGGCCTCGCGGGTGAGCGGTATTGATGTCATCTTTGGCGGCCATACGCATGATGGTGTGCCAATACCTTCAGTGGTTAAGAATCCGGGTGGTAAAACGCTGGTTACTAACGCCGGGTCAAATGGTAAGTTCCTGGGTGTAATGGATCTGGATGTGAGAAATGGCAAGGTACAGGGTTATCGTTATCGCCTGATGCCAGTGTTCTCCAACCTGCTGGAAGCCGATGCTGAAATGTTCAGATATATTGAAAAAGTCCGCGCGCCTTATCGTAAGCAGCTGCGCAAAAAACTGGCTGTTGCTGACCAGACACTTTATCGTCGCGGTAATTTCAATGGTACTTTCGATCAGGTTATTTGCGATGCGCTACGTGAAGTCAATGATGCCGAAATCTCACTTTCTCCTGGTTTCCGCTGGGGCACCACGGTACTTGGTGGTCAGGCTATTACCTTTGAGAATGTTATGGACCAGACGGCCATTACCTATCCCAATACCTATCGTCGAGAGATGACCGGTGAAGCAATTCAAACCATCCTTGAGGATATCGCCGATAATCTGTTCAATACAGATCCTTACTACCAGCAGGGTGGTGATATGGTTCGTGTGGCTGGACTTGACTATACGCTTGCACCAAACAGCACGATGGGTAAGCGCGTTTCGGATATCCGTCTTGATAATGGAAAGAAAATTGAGGCAGGCAAAAAGTATATGGTTTCTGGCTGGGCATCGGTCAATGATATACCGGATGGCAAACCCATCTGGGATGTTGTTAGCGACTATCTGAAAGACAAAAAAACCGTCAAGATAAAGAAAATGAACCTGCCCAAGCTGGTCGGTGTTAAAGGCAACCCGGGGCTGTCATCTTACGGCAAGGTCTGATCAGGCATTGTAAATGCGATCTGGCCTGGTGAAATCCCTGACTGTCCTGCTGCTGGCAAGTTCTTTTATTGCCCTGTCAGCCTGCCAGTCAGATTCCAAGATTTCTCAGCCTCGCCAGGTTGATTACGACCTGGGTAAATATCTTTCATCAATCCCCAGGGATCTCCCTGAGCAGCGTGAATTTCATGCCAGCGATGGCTCCCTGCAGGCTTTCACAGGCTATCGCCACGGTGGTAAGCAGCGTGTTGCGCTGATTTATCTGCATGGGCTTGAAGGGCATGCTGGATGGGGCAGGGCCCTGGCAGAGAATCTTGTTGAAAGGGATTACGATGTTTTCGCTCTGGATAGGCGCGGCAGCGGATTTAGTGACAGAAGTTCTCGCAAGGTCAATGGCAAACCGGTTCAGTACGAAGACTATGTCAGTGATATTCATTCCTTTTTAAAACCCCTCAAGTCTTACTATAAATCAGTTTATATAATTGGTTATGATTGGGGCGCCAGGCTTGCCCTGGCCTATGGTATTGCCTATAAGGGGCAGAGCAGGGGGCTGGTGTTAATTAGTCCTCGATTGATGAAGCCAGGAGCTAGTCTCACACAAAAAGTGAAGTCTATGGCTGGCATGTCTGCAGTTTCAGAGCGAGATATGGCTGCTGAGTTTGATCCTGAACTGCATGTTACAAGCAAAGAAATACAATCTGCTCTTGCTCAGGATGAATCACGGGTAAAGGAGCTGGATGAGAATTTCCTGATTCAGAGCATGAGAATGGGTAATTTTATCAAGAAGTACATCAAGCGAATTGGTCAGCCAGTGCAGCTTTTCCTTGCGCGGTCCGATAATCTTATCGATGATGAGAAAATGATATCCCTGCTCGAAAAAGGTAGCCAGCCTTCACTGGATATCCAGTATATTGAGAATGCCAGGCATGCGCTGCAAATTGAAGCGCCAGACCGCCTTGCCCGGGATATCCATCACTGGATACGCTATCAGGAATTATCACGCAATGGCGGGTAGTTGATTGAGCCCAGGGTGATCACTGATTTCAACCAGGAACTGGTCTGTGTATTGCCAACGGGTTCTGGTTCGGTGATGAACGCTGGGAAAAATATGGGCAGCATCTGCTGGCAAGGGTGATACCTGGACGTTGCTTGACCTGAGAGAGATGTTTCCAGATGAAGATGTGTTACGTGAGGAAAACCAACGATTAAAATAAACCTATATACTTGTTTTATCAAGGGTTAGAAATTAACAAATATAATAGTCTTGGCATGCGTCTGATAGTGAGGTATGTTAGAGTCCTTGACCCCCTGAAAAGGGTATGGAAGGGGGTTGTCTGCGTATAAAGAGAGCTTCGGATGATATAACATCTTTCGAGATTTAAAATGCTCTTTCTTTGACTCAAGATTTTAATAGAAATAGTTTTAGATTTTCTGGTGCATTCTTCTGCAGGCAGAATCACCGGGAATCTCAAGAAAAGAGGAATTTCCATGGCAGTACACAGGGCAGGCCTCCCGTTGAAAAAAAATAAATTCAGATCTGTACAAATAATCTCAGCATTTTGTCTTGCGCTGACTTTTCCAGCAGCGAATGCGTGGAAAATAGTAGATGTCGAGCAGAAAATCGTTGGAAACTCATCTGTACTAGGTGGAACTGTGATTCCCTACAAGGAAGTCGTGCTGAATGCGCAGATGCCCGGACGGGTCACATTAATTAGTGGACATGAGGGCGATAGTTTTAGAAAGAATGCACTGCTGGTATCGCTGGATGATGATGACCTGCAGGCAAAAAGGCAGGCTGTTCTTTCCAGGATATACGGTGCCGACAGCGCACTTAAAAATGCACGCGCACAATACAATCGAGAATTGTGGTCACCGGCCAGTCGTGACTCAACGCGCCAGGCCACTGGGATGGGAATGCCATCCATGTTCGATTCTATGTTTACCCGTAATTTTGCCACCATGTTCGATGCCGGCGAACCCGGTCTCAACCGGCAGACAGATTTGATAGCACAGGGTACAGGAATGAACCAGGCCTATGCAGGTTTCCTCGAAGCTCAGGCGGGTCTGGCAGAGCTGGATGCAAAGATCAGGGATACAAAATCCCTGGCCCCTTTCGATGGTGTGATTACTGATAAGCTGGTCGAAGTCGGTGATACCGTGCAGCCAGGCCAGCCTTTACTGAAATTTGCCCATATCAAATATCTACGTGTAAAAGTTGACGTTCCTGTCAGGCTGGTAAAAAATCTGAAACTGAAACAAATGTTGCCGGTGAGACTTGATGGCAGTGATGCAGATGTTATGGCACGTGTCAGCCGTATATACCCTGTGGCAGACTCCAGTCGTCATACCGTAAAAATAAAACTCGACCTGCCTACAAATGTAGTGGCAGGACCGGGCATGTATGCAAGGGTAAAGATTCCTACCGCCGAATCGGGTCAGACACCCAGTACTCCCGTTGTTCCTGAATCTGCCATCATTCGTCGGGGAAGCCTGCCGTCTGTATTTATAGTCAATGACGAGGGTGTTGCTGAGATGAGAATCATTAGAACAGGCGCCAGAACAGACAAAGGTATGATAGTTATCAGTTCCGGCTTGAGTGGGAATGAGCGTATCATAGATAACCCTCCCCCAGGGATTGTATCTGGATGGCGGCCCAGCCAGCCTCGTTAAACAGAAAAAGACTAGCGATACAGCCCAAGAAACGTAACACTGCGGAATAATAATGACTGGTAACAATAATCAGAATTCTAAAGGGGAAAACGAGCAGAACTTCAGCGCACAGGAATTAGCTGCTTGTGCCCCGGATGATAACGAAAAAGAAGGCCTCGGTTTAGCCGGTAATCTAGCCAAAACATTCATACATTCTCCCTTATCACCCCTGTTCTACTTTGCCCTGCTTGGCCTTGGCTTCATGGGAATGATGTTTACGCCTCGCCAGGAAGACCCACAAATATCTGTACCCATGGTGGATATTTTTGTTAGTTACCCGGGTGCATCATCCAGCCAGGTGGCAAGCATGATTGCCAATCCTCTGGAAAAGATCATGTCTGAAATCCAGGGTATCGAGCATGTTTACTCTGCTTCCCAGCGTGGCAACGCGATGGTTACGGTACAGTTTATGGTTGGGGAGGACATGGGCAAATCGCTGGTCAAGGTCTATGACAAGCTGGAGTCCAATAAAGACAAAATACCTCCTGGTGCGACACCGCCGTTAGTCAAACCCAAGCCGGTAGATGATGTTCCTGCTGTTACCCTGACGCTGTGGTCAACAGAGCTCGGTGACGATGAGCTTCGCCTGCTGAGTCTTGATGTCATGCAGGAACTCAAATCGGTAAAAAATACCAGCCAGGCTTTCGTCACGGGCGGCCGTTCGGAGCAAATAAGAATAGAAGCGGATCCTGCGCGCATCGCGGGCTTTAACCTGACCCTGGATCAGCTTGCCCATACCATTAGCAGTGCCAATAGTGAAATCGAGGCGGGTGCGATCGAGAAAGGCCAGTATTCGTTTAAAGTTTATACCGGCAGTTTTCTGAAGACAGCCAGTGATATAGAAAACCTGGTGATCGGTACACAAGA
>JAUVSB010000137.1 GCA_030597275.1 Gammaproteobacteria bacterium | reverse complement strand
GCCATGGGCGATGCAGTATTAGAAAGATTACAACAGCTGGCAAACTAACCGCTGGCTTACAGATAAGAATTTGGAATAGATAAATGAGTAAAGTATTTGATATTGCAGTAGTAGGTGCCACCGGTGCGGTTGGTGAGACCATGCTCAGGGTGTTGCATGAAAGAAACTTCCCTGTTGGCAAGGTGTATCCACTTGCTTCCAGCCGCTCTGCTGGCAAGCGTGTAGATTTTGGTGGAAAAATGCTGGTGGTCGAAGATCTCGATAGCTTTGATTTTAGTAAGGTGCAAATTGGCCTGTTTTCTGCGGGTGGCAGTATTTCTGAAAAATATGCGCCGATTGCAGCTGAAGCTGGTTGTGTCGTGGTCGATAACACCTCGCACTTTCGTTATGACGATGATATTCCTCTTGTCATTCCTGAGGTGAATCCAGAGGCGATTGCTGATTATAAAACACATGGCATTATTGCCAATCCCAATTGTTCCACCATTCAGATGCTGGTCGCGCTAAAACCGATTTACGATGCAGTGGGCATTAGCCGCATAAACGTATGTACCTACCAGGCGGTTTCCGGCACGGGTAAACCAGCTATTGAAGAGCTGGCGGGCCAGACAGCTGATCTGCTGGGTGGTAAAAATATAGAAGCCAATGTTTATCCAAAGCAAATAGCATTTAACGTATTGCCGCAAATTGATGTCTTTGAAGATAATGGTTATACGCGCGAAGAAATGAAAATGGTCTGGGAAACGCGCAAGATATTTGCCGATGACAGCATAATGGTGAACCCGACGGCAGTGCGAGTCCCTGTTTTCTATGGTCATTCCGAGGCAATCCACATCGAAACACGGGAAAAGATCAGTGCAGCCAGGGCGCGTGAGCTGCTAGAGGCCACGGAAGGTATTGTTGTTGTTGATGAGCACGTAGACGGTGGATATCCGACCGCAGTTACCGAAGGTGTCGATACAGATCCTGTGTATGTCGGTCGAATAAGAGAGGATATTTCGCATCCTTTGGGGCTGGATATGTGGGTGGTGGCTGATAATGTACGAAAAGGAGCGGCCACAAACAGCATCCAAATAGCTGAAATATTGGCAAAAAGTCATTTGTAAGCGATTGTTAGTTGCGAAACATAAAGAACTTTCGTAATATTGAACCATAACTATAAGCGAAATAAGGAAAAAACCATTTCTTTAACTAAGCACAGCCACTGAAAAGAGAAGATCATGCAGAAGGTAAAAGGGATTAAATTAGCGTGTTTGGCAGCTTTTGCCATATTACCAGTACAAGCCTACGCACTGGGTGTAGGCAAGCTCACAATGCACTCTGCGCTCGATGAGCCATTAAATGCATCGATAGAGCTAACCGCGGTAACGAAGACGGAACTAGAAAGCCTGGAAATTACCCTGGGTTCTGCCGGCGTATTTAATATGGCTGGCATAGATCGAAATGAACTGCTCAAGTCTATTTCGTTTACAGTGGTCAAGGAAAATGGCAAAAATGTGATCCGCATGAAAACGGATCAACCATTTCGTGATCCCTTCCTTCATTTTATTATCGATGCGACATGGGCAAATGGTTCCATGCTGCGTGAATATACTGCACTGCTTGATCCACCTTCCTATCTCACCGGGGCTGCTGCAAGTATTAAAGCCCCTATGGTTGTTGCACCCGTTGCTGTAGCAGCACCAGCTGCCGCTAAACCTTCATCGGCTAGAGGTTCAGCCAGAAGAGCGGCTATGGAAGCTAAGGCAAGTAAAGAAACTTCTAGTCAACCCCAGGCTGATGGACCGATTTCACCTGCAGATACCGTTGAGAGAAAGTTAGGTCCTAATATTGGGGTCAGTGATAGCGGCAGTTCTTCGTATATAGGTATAGGCTCTGGAAATACATATGGGCCAATTAAAAAAGGTGAAGTCCTGTGGAATATTGCGGATGAGATCAGGGCAGGCACAAGCTTTGAGGCCAGCCAGGTTATGATTGCGATATTTATGCAGAATCCTGACGCCTTCCTGCATAATAATATTAATTTGATGCATGTTGGCAAAACATTGCAGGTCCCATCTAGTGAAGAAATTTCCGCTATATCACGTTCTGCGGCACAGAAAGAGCTGCGTGTACAGATGGATCAATGGCAGGAGTATAAGGATGGCCTTTCCAGTGCTCGCCAGACAGCTCGAATTTCGTATGGTGATGTAACAAAAGATAAGCCTGAAAGCATTAAAAAGGATGCTGATTCCAGAGATGAAGCTATGGCAGATAAGCCTGGCAGACTGGAACAGGGTGAGGATGTGCTTGAAATCGTGCGTGCCAAAGTAGATGGTGCTGATACTTCTGGCTCAGGCACCAGTAAAACAGAACTCGCAAGGGCTAAAAATGAGATATCTGCCTACCAGGAAAATATTGGGCTTTTAGAAGAATCACTAGCTTCTTCTGAGTTGGAGAAAAAAGAGCTTAGCGAAAGAGTACTGCTGCTGGAACAGCAGATAGATAAAGCAAATAAGCTTATAGACATGCAGAGTGCTGATCTTGCCAGGCTACAGGGAAAGGCATCAGATGACTATCTGAAATCAATGGATAAGGCATCAGAAGCACCGATAAAGCCAGCTGAGCCTGAAATTGCTAAATTATCAGCACCGGACATTTCTCCAATAGCACCAGCAGTACCCGAGGTTAAGAAACCTCCAGTAGCTAAAAAGCCGCCTGCAGTCGCGAAGAAGGTATTCAAAGCACGTGTCCAACCTAAACCTGTCGAACAGAAAGGTACGATGGATTCTATTATAGATGCGATTACCAGCAGCTGGACTACTATGCTGGGAGCAGTGCTTGCGATTGTGCTGGTTCTGGTCGGTCTATTTGTTGTTCTCCGTCGCAGACGATCCATTGCAGAATTCGAGGACAGTATCATTTCAGGTACTGCAGTACTGGATATATCAACTGCTGAATCAACCGAACCATTGGACGCAGGATCTGAGACATCATTCCTCAGTGATTTTGTCCCTGGCATGGGTAATATGCAGGCAGATGAAGTTGACCCGCTTGCAGAAGCAGAAGTCTATATGGCCTATGGGCGAGATGAGCAGGCTGAAGAAGTCCTCAAAGACGCCACATCAAAAAATCCTGATAGACATGAACTTAAGTTGAAATTACTTGAAATTTACCAGGGAAGGAAGGATGTCTCTTCCTTTGAAACTCTGGCAGAAGAGCTTTACCCGGCAGATGGCAACATTCCTATGGATGTCTGGGCAAAAGTTTCTGAAATGGGCAAGATAGTCAATCCGGAAAATCCACTATTTCAGGGCGACCTGAACGTAAAGGACGAAACCTTATTTGGCGATAAGGAGCGAAAAGAAGATATGCAGTTAGGCGATCTTCTGGATACAGGAAGTGTCAATACAGAAGAAGCAGAATTGATGGATGCCCTGAACGTAGATACTGAAGAAGTTACTGAAGAAGTTACTGAAGAAG
>JAUVSB010000110.1 GCA_030597275.1 Gammaproteobacteria bacterium | reverse complement strand
GCACTGCCAATTACAACAGCATCTGCATGTTCTCCAATTTTTACTGCAGACTCAGGGCTATTTATGCCAAATCCCACACCTACTGGCAAGCTGGTATGTTGGCGTATTTCATTTATGCTGTTGCTGATTTCAGCATAATCCAGCTCAGCGGAACCCGTCACACCACGGATAGACACATAATAAACAAACCCGCGTGCTTCGAGTGAAACTATTTCCATGCGCTGCGGTGTCGTTGTCGGTGCCAACAGATATACCGGGTCAATATTTCTTTGATAAAGCAGTTCATTAAATTCACCGGCCTCTTCAGGCGGAAGGTCTACAATAAGTAAACCGTCAACACCCGCCTGCTGAGCAGCATCGGCAAATTCTTCATAACCCATAGCTTCGATCGGATTAAGATAACCCATGAACAATACAGGCGTAACGTCATCCTTTTTTCGGAACTCTTTCACCATATCGATCACGTCATGCAGGCTCGTATTGTGTTCCAATGCACGCTGATTGGCTTTCTGTATTACTGGCCCATCTGCCATGGGATCTGAAAAGGGAATGCCCAGCTCAATCAGGTCGGCACCGGCATCAACCATGGCATGCATAAGAGGCACAGTTAATTCAGCAACCGGGTCACCTGCAGTGACAAAAGGAATCAGGCCTTTTCTTCCGTTTTGTAAAAGTGATTGAAAACGCTTCTCTATCCTCGACATCAGATTTCAACCCCGTCAATTTTGGCTATCGTCTGAATATCCTTATCTCCACGTCCTGATAAATTGACAATCATTATTCCGTCATTTCCAATTTCACCCGCTAACACTTTTGCATAGGCAATGGCATGGCTCGATTCAAGTGCAGGAATGATCCCTTCCAGCCGGGTAATGTCATGAAAACCACCCATTGCTTCGTCATCAGTTACGGCAACATAATTTGCCCGCCCGCTATCTTTTAACCATGCGTGTTCCGGACCTACGCCCGGGTAATCAAGTCCTGCACTGATGGAATGGGTTTCTATAATCTGTCCATTGGGATCTTCCATTAAATACGTTCTGTTACCATGCAGCACACCTACCCTGCCCTTACATAGTGGCGCTGCGTGACGACCTGTATCTAAACCATCACCTGCAGCTTCGACGCCATACATGGCAACACCCTCATCATCAATAAATGGATGAAATAGCCCTATTGCATTCGAACCACCGCCAACACAGGCAACCAGGGCATCCGGTAAGCGACCAGCCTGCTGTAATATCTGCTGACGTGCCTCTCTGCCAATAATCGACTGAAATTCACGAACCATAACGGGATAAGGATGTGGCCCTGCGACAGTACCGATAATATAAAATGTATCTTCGACGTTTGTTACCCAGTCACGCATGGCCTCGTTTAGCGCATCTTTTAGTGTACGCGACCCAGATTCAACGGCCACCACGGATGCGCCGAGTAATTTCATCCGGTAGACATTAGGCGCCTGGCGCTCAATATCATCAGCGCCCATATAAACCACACACTCAAGCCCTAATCTTGCCGCCACAGTGGCTGTCGCGACACCATGTTGTCCAGCTCCTGTTTCAGCAATAATACGGGTTTTACCCAGTCTTTTTGCGAGCAGGGCCTGGCCGATAGTATTGTTAATTTTGTGTGCGCCGGTATGGTTCAGGTCTTCTCTCTTGAGATAGATTCGCGCGCCATACTCCTTACTCAAACCCGCAGCAAAATAAAGCGGAGAGGGTCTGCCTACATAGTGGGTCAGATCTTCATCCAATTCCTTGAGGAATTCTGGATCTTTTATATATTTCTCATAGGCATGGGTAAGCTCCTCTAAAGGCCGCATTAGTGTTTCTGCAACAAAAATGCCACCGAAGCGACCAAAATGGCCATTTTTATCCGGCATAGAATAGGCTGACATGTAAAAACCTGACTGTAAAAAACTGAGTAAATGTATATCCTGACATTAAACTTAAACAAGCGGATACACGGGCTGTGTAACGTGTAATTTTACCGATATTTTGAGCTTATTGCATCCGCTAATCCTGGCGAAGACTTTCTACTGCATTTATAAATTGCGCTATTTTCAATGGATCTTTTTTTCCCGGTGACTCTTCTACACCGCTACTCACATCCACGGCCCAGGGTTTTACAGTAGCTATAGCCTGTTTTACGTTAATACTATCTAATCCACCAGCAAGTATGACTGGCAATGGCAGACCATCAGGAATAACATCCCAATCAAAAGTCTCACCTGTTCCCCCCGGCAAGCCTTTCTTGTAACTGTCCAGCAGTATTCCTCTAGCCGACTCGTATTGCCTGCATTCCTGCCTGAGGTCACTCCCTGTTTTAACTCTAAGCGCTTTTATGTAGGGTAGCTTAAAACTATTACAAAAGGATTCATCCTCATCGCCATGAAACTGCAGTAACGTAAGCTGAACTTCGGCAAGCACATCACTAACATCCTGAAAGCTGCTATTTACAAACAGGCCTACGGCACTGACAAAGGGGGGTAGGCTGGAAGTTATATATTTAGCAGTAGAAACTGAAATGTGTCGTGGGCTTTTTGGATAAAAAACCATCCCGATGGCATCTGCACCGGCACTAACTGCAGCAACTGCATCGTCAGCTGTGCAAATTCCACATACTTTTACACGTGTTCTGCTCATAAGCCAAACATCCAGGATCTATTTTTAATTGTCGGGATCCTGAATTTCTCAGGATATAATATTTGATTCAAATATAATCCATCAGGCGGTGCTGTAACACCACCCCTGGTTCGATCACATGATAGTAACACCTCTTGTGCCCAGACTGGCGGCCTCTCCCCTGCACCAATACTGCTCAAGACACCTGCGATATTCCGTATCATGTGATGCAAGAAGGCATCTGCTCTTGCGTTGATCACTACAAAATCACCATGCCTTTCAATTGAAAGCTCTCGCAGATCACGAACCGGTGATTTAGCCTGACAGGCCACAGCACGGTAGGCATTGAAATCATGCCTGCCAACAAGAGCGCTGGCGGCTGTTTGCATTAATGAAATATCCAGCGAGCGGTATTCCCAGGTGACTTTTTTATGCAGGATTGCAGGCCGCTCTTTGCGATTCAAAATGAGGTATTGATAGCTGCGTTCTATAGCAGAAAACCTGGCATGGAATTCGTCATCGACATGTTTTGCCCAGAGGACGGTAACATCATCAGGTAGATATCGTGATGTCCCTCTAACCCAGGAAAAGTCACTCCGCTTTACGTCTGTCTCCAGATGGACTACCTGACCGGTAGCATGAACACCAGCATCCGTCCTGCCCGCAGTTATTACCCTGATTGGCGTGTTTGCTACTCTAGCAAGAGCATCTTCAAGCACACCCTGTACCGTTACAACACCTTCCTGTAATTGCCACCCGCAATATGACGATCCATCATATTCAATACCTAGTGCAATTCTCATACAAAGGGCACCTTAATTTATCAACAGCCAGATAAGAAGTGACAGAGGAATTAATATATCTAAAGCACCTGCCCGTTTCATCTTAGTCATAGTTACCTCATTCATATCATTCAGATTTGTCAGTTCATCGGCCTGTTTCACCATAACTGCAGCTTTATCAATGACAGCTGAAAAAATTTTTCTCCTTTTTTTATCAACTGATGGTGATTGTTCTACATCCATATCAGGGATAATGGAAAGAACTAGCCCAAGACGCAGGGCAAAGCGATTACTATCAATACCCAGGCAAGTTAGTGGAGATAAAATGAATTGTATTGCTGAGATGATTTCGCCACGAGGCGTTAATTTTAAAAGAAATACACTATATGAGATGACTATAAGTAGCGACGTGATTCGTAAACCAGCCTCATTGACCCCTTCAATAGCAGGTGAAAACCTGCCCATGAATGGAAACAACTCGGTTCCCGGGTAGAACCAGAAATACAGGATAAGAATGGATAAAAAAAACCAGCGCAAGCGTTTTGCTAACAATACCACTTGTCTTCCTGGCTCGGGGTACTGAAAAAATAAATAAACAAGCGGGACCAGAAATACCAGTAACCCAAACCAGTCCTGTTTATTCAGTAGTAGTGTCAGCAACCCCAGTGAAAGCAGCCGTGAGGCAGAATTTGCAAATACCGGCACATATTACCCTACATTAATTTGATTAATCAGGTCTCTGGCTTCATTTTTCTGACTATCTGTACCTTCTTTTGCCACTTCTGCAAGTATGCTTTGAGCACTTTCATTGTCATCCATTTCTATATAGGCCCTGGCAAGATCAAGTTTAGTTCCCGCTTCATCCCAGGTCTCATTCGCACCAGCAGGCAATTCTGGGGAGATGTCAGCGGTTTCTGTTTCAACAGCACTGGCATCACTGTCCATATCTGGTAGTGAAATATCGCCTAAATCTGCAAACTCCAGAGTTTCATCCTGTATAGAAATTTCCTCAGTATCGTCATCTGTTTCGACAATATTTTCTTCAGAACCCAGGTCAAGATTCAGATCTTCAAGCCCTTCCAGGTCTGACATATCCAGGGTGTCTGCCAAAGCAGGGTCGACCGTATCCGATTCTTCTGATTCACCCAGATCAAGGTCAATGCCTTCAAGATTAAAGTCAATTTCACCATCATCAATGGCTTCTGTTTCTTCTGTATCACCTTCAAGCTCATTAATCTCCTCGGCAAGGCTATCGAGGTTAAATGTATCAGTTTCATGCTCTTCATCCGGTTCGAAATCACCTAAATCAAGGTCCAGCACCTCCTCTTCAGGTGCAGGAAAATCATCTGCCGACTTGCCACTTACCTCACCAGGCGCTGGTGCTTCTTCAGT
>JAUVSB010000079.1 GCA_030597275.1 Gammaproteobacteria bacterium | reverse complement strand
TCTTTTTTCATGAATTCTATAACTTACCGGGCCGATGTCAGGTTCTTCATCGAGGATTGATGGCCGGTAAGGCGGGGTATAGCGTATATCTGCTTCCAGTGTATATTGAGCATCCAGATAAAAATTAATGAAGCCATCGATTATAGGGGGTTCTGGCATTATTTGATTACCTGGATAGCCGCTATTCATTTTAGCAGTTGTAGCATTCTGATTATCAACTCCAGATTTAACATCAGTGATATGTGCAATAATTGTATTCGCCGGGCTAAGAACGGCCTGCACCCAACGCGTCGACAGGATAACGCTTCTTCTGGGACTTTTGCTGATACGGTTCAGGTAGGAAGGGAAAGTACTTTCCTTAAGTTCGTTTAGTCCCTTTTTCAATTCCAGTCCGCCCTGGCCTGGGATAATCGCTCTCGACATCTTTCTTGTATTTAACGGTGGATGGGCTGTAGTCCAGTTTTCAGTATCACCTGCATCCTGAGTAGTGAAAACGACGACTTCAATTAGATAACTGCGTGCAGCCAGGGCCGGTGTTGAAAAAGAAAGAAGTAGCCCTGTTATTAGCAGACTCAAATGTAAGCGTGTGAGAGTTATCATTTTTATAGCATTGCCTTGATCAATGTAACGAACCAATAATAACGGGTATTATATCAGGCCTAAATGATTCAATGAGGGCTCAATAGAGTTTAGCCCGCCTATAAGGACTATTTAAGACAGATGGCTATACGAGAAATTTTTCAAATGGGTAATCCACTGCTGTATCAGCGGTCAGAGGAAATAACCGACTTTGATACTCCTGAGCTACATGGATTGATCAAGGATATGTTTGAAACCATGGCTGACAGTGATGGTGCTGGCCTCGCCGCACCGCAAATCGGAGTGCTGCAGCGACTGGTCATTTTCTCAGTGGAATCCAACCCACGCTACCCGGATGCTGAAACTGTTCCACGGACAATACTGATAAACCCTGAAATTGAAGTATTAGATGATGAACGAGAATCCGGGTGGGAAGGCTGTTTGAGCATCCCTGGTATGCGTGGTGTGGTGAGTCGTCCCTCTTATATTCGATATAGCGGGTATAACGAGCAGGGTGAAAAATTCAGCAGGGAAGTCAGAGGCTTCCATGCACGCGTCGTTCAGCATGAATGCGACCATCTAGATGGTGTGCTCTACCCGATGCGCATTCAGGACATCCGCCAGTTTGGCTATGATACAGCTTTGTTTCCGGATGAAGACTGACGAGAGTCTTTCGTTTTAGGTATTAGGTTTTATGATTTACGTAACAAGTAACAAGTAACACGTAAAACCTAGTCTTTTATCTGCCCTTGTCCCAGCTCATTTAATAATTCTTTCACCGCCTGCAGCCTTTGCTCTTCTGACGGCAGTTCCATCATTAAATGCAGTATCTGGGGCCCTTCCATTCGATAACGGCCTTTTGCTGACTGCAACAACTGGATCAGGGCCATCGGGTCTATATTAGGCTTATCAGAAAATTTCACTCGACCACCGGACTCGCCAATCCGTATTTCTGTGATACCCATGATCATAGCCTGTAGCCTTAATTCGGTTAGATTGATTAATGCTTTTGCTTCATCAGGTAACAGGCCAAAGCGGTCAATCATCTCTATCTGCAGCTCGTAGAGTTCTTCGTCATTCTTTGCATTGGCAATGCGCTTGTACATGATTAAGCGGGTGTGTACATCCGGCAGATAATCCTCGGGCAGCCGGGCAGGGATTTGCAGGTCTATTTCAATGGCGGATGCGCTGTCATTTTCTATATCTTCTGCAGTGAGATCCTTGCCTGCTTTTAGGGAGCGTATGGCACGATTTAGCAGATCGGTGTACATGTTAAAGCCAACTTCATCGATGACACCACTCTGAGACTCACCCAGTAACTCACCGGTTCCGCGTATCTCCATATCATTCATGGCGAGGGCAAAACCTGCACCGAGGTCAACCAGCTGCTCCAGTGCATCGAGCCTGCGTGCGGCATCGGCAGTGATTAACTTTTTTGACTGCACCATGACATAACAATAGGCCTGGTGATGTGAGCGTCCTACACGTCCTCTCAGTTGATGCAGCTGAGACAGGCCAAAATGGTCACCGCGATTGATGAATATGGTATTGGCGGATGGAATATCGATGCCGCTCTCGATAATTGTGCTGCAAAGCAGGACATTAAAACGCTGGTGATAGAAATCCTGCATCACATGTTCCAGTTCGCGCTCGGCCATCTGTCCATGTGCCATGCGTATTCTCGCTTCCGGTATGATTTCCTCAAGCTTTGCCTGCATTGCGGGCATGGTACGCACTTCGTTATGCAGGAAATAGATTTGCCCACCGCGGCGGATTTCGCGCAGAAAACCTTCGCGTATCATATCTTTAGACCATTCTGCGACAAATGTGCGAATGGTCAGGCGTTGTTGCGGTGGTGTGGCGATGATAGATATATCACGCAGACCGGAAAGTGACAGGTTTAGTGTACGGGGAATAGGGGTCGCTGTCAGCGTCAGGATATCGACCTGGCTGCGTTTTTTCTTCAGCATCTCCTTGTGCCTTACACCGAAGCGCTGTTCTTCATCAAGGATCATCAATCCCAGTCGTTTAAATACGATATCTTTCTGCAACAGACGATGAGTACCAATAACGATATCGACCGAACCGGTTTTTAGTCCATCAATAGCCACATCAGTCTCTTTTTTAGTCCTGAATCTGGAAAGCAGTTCTACTCTGACAGGGGAGTCCGCAAAGCGGTCCCGAAAATTTTCATAATGCTGTTGTGCGAGCAAGGTTGTGGGGACTAACAGGGCTACCTGGTGCTCACCGTGAACTGCAAGAAAGGTAGCACGCAGGGCCACTTCGGTTTTACCGAAACCTACATCACCGCAGACCAGGCGGTCCATTGGTTTACTGCTTGCCATGTCGCTGACGACATCATCGATGGCTTTGGCCTGGTCAGGCGTTTCTTCGAAAGGAAAAGCGGCGGCAAAGTTATCATAATGGAAATCAGGTGCCGGGAAGGCATGTCCCTCACGTGCATCCCGCAGGGCCTGCACGGCGAGCAGTTCTACGGCGGCATCGTAAGCCTTTTTTTGTGCCTTGCGGCGGATTTTTTCCCATTCCTTGCCGCCGAGTTTGTGTAAGGGCGCGGAGTCAGGATTGGCTGCGGTATAGCGGGACACAAGATGTAGTGACATCACCGGCACATAGAGCTTGTCTCCGTCACGGTATTCCAGGGTCAGGTATTCATTTTTTGAGTTTTGAATATCAAGCGTTTGCAGACCGATGTAACGGCCAACACCCTGTGTTTCGTGGATCACCGGATCACCAATATTCAGGTCTGCCAGTGAACGTATGACGGATTCAGGGTCACGTGCCGGTTTACTGCGCCGACGACGCTGAAAGACCTTGTCACCGTAAAGCTGAATTTCAGAGAGGATAATGATGCCGGGTTGTTTAGGCGACAGTCCGCGGTCGAGTCGGGCAGCACACAGTGCAAGTTTCTCATCACCACTGAAAAAGTCGGTGGAGTCCTCGACGATGGCCGGGTAAATACTGTTTTCATTAAGAACATTTTTCAGATTCTCACGGCGGCCTGTTGTTTCACAGGCCAGCATTACACGCTTAGTTGTTTTTGCAAGAAAATCAAACAGGCGTTGATAGGGCTGCTCGGCATGAATGTCAACAGTGAGGCTATCAGGTCGGCGAGTGGAAAAATGCAGGCAAGCGTTCTCTCCAGTTTCTGGTGCTGGTCCCTGTTCTATCAGCGGCCAGTTTATTAACTGCTTTTTCAGCTCATCATAGCCTTGGTACAAGGTTTCCGGTGGCAGAGCGGGCCGTTCAGGGTCCAGGCCTACAGACTGGAATCGCTCGACAACTTCTGTCTGGAATATGTTTGCTGCTTGTTTACAGCCCTGATCCATTACTATCAGTGCCTGAACAGGCAGGTAGTCCAGCAGGCTGCTGGTGCTTTCGAAAAATAGCGGCATATAAAATTCGGTGCCGGGAGGAATGTTGCCCTTACTGATTTCATTGTAGATCAGTGATTGTTTCGGATCACCGCTGAACTTTTCCCGCCAGGACTGACGGAAGCGGTTGATGCCGTCTTCTGTCATAGGGAATTCGCGTGCCGGCAGCAATTCTATCTGGTTCACAGAATCTGTTGAACGCTGGGTCTCGGTATCAAACAGGCGGATAGTATCAACTTCATCGCCGAACAGGTCTATGCGGTAGGGGCATGTGCTGCCCATCGGGAAAAGATCGATAATTCCACCACGGACAGCATATTCGCCATGCTCGTATACCTGGCTGACGTGCCTGTAGGAAGCGGTCTCCAGCTGTAGTTTAAATTTATCAGTATCCAGCCTGTCACCTGTAGCAAGGGAAAAGCTGTGGGCAGCGATATAGGCCTGTGGCGGTGTCCGCTGCAGCAGATTGGATATCGATAGTATAATGATGCCCTGGTTGAGCGAAGGCAGGCTGGATAGCGTACGTAGACGATGAGAAATTATATCCTGATGAGGAGAGAAGCGATCATAAACCAGGCATTCCCAGTCAGGATAACTCAGTAGGGGAAGCTCGTTATGTCGACCCAGATAGAAGCGAATTTCCTCTTCCAGTGATTGCGCGCGCCGATTATCTTCGGTAACGATAATAACCGGTCCTTTGTGCTCGTTTGCAGCTGATACGATTGCCAGCCCGAAACTGCTACCATAGAGCTCAGACCAGACCAGGGTCTGGCCAGGGTTGTCTGGCACATGAGGATGGAAAATATCTGCTGCTTTTGCCTTGCTGCTCATAGGAAAAAATATAGATAGATGTGTTTACGTAATAATGGAACTCAAAAGAAGCAGGATTCTACCGCTTACAGGGTGTTGATCAAAGATGAATAATGAAAGATGCTGGGCAGTTGTTCCTGCTGCAGGGGTTGGTCGGCGCATGGGCGGTAATATTCCAAAACAGTATCTTCAGCTCTCAGGGCAGGCTGTTCTACTGCATACCCTGAGACGCCTGGCCAGTTGCCCGGGAATATCCGGCCTGTTTCTTGGTATTTCTGCCGCTGATCCATACTGGCAGGAGATATGGCAGGATATTTCTCTCGAGGCACCCTGGTTAAAATCTGTCTGTGATGGCGGAGATGAACGTGCTGACACTGTGAGCCGGATACTTGATGATATGGCGGGCATGGTAAAGGAAAATGACTGGGTCCTGGTACACGATGCCGTGAGACCCTGTATTTCACACGCGGATATCCAGCAACTGATGAAGCTGGCCTCACAGCAGGATGGGGGATTATTGGGCAGGCCGATCTCTGATACGGTTAAGCTGACAGATGTTCGTGGTAGAGTGAAAAAGACAATACTTAGGGACGGTTTATGGCGAGCGCAAACACCACAGATGTTTCGTTATGGTCAATTGCGCAAGGCCTTACTGGATGCAAAAAAGAAAGGCCTGGTTATTACTGATGAAGCATCAGCGATGGAACTCGCCGGTTTTCAGCCGCTGATGGTGCAGGGCAGTTCCGACAATATCAAAATTACCGTGCCGGGAGATATTGAGCTGGCCGAGGTCTATATTCAGAAACAGGAGGCTCCTTGACATGATACGAGTTGGGCAAGGTTACGATGTACATCAGCTGGTAAAAAATCGGCCCTTGGTTCTTGGTGGTGTCACCATAGAACATGAAAAAGGACTGGCCGGTCATTCTGATGCTGATGTGCTGATCCATAGCTTGTGCGATGCACTGATCGGTGCTGCCGGAAAAGGAGATATTGGTAAACATTTTCCTGACAGTGACAGTAGTTATAAAAATATTGATAGTCGAATTTTATTAAGAGAAGTCATGTCTCTGCTGCAAAGAGAAAACTGGCAGCTGGTAAATGCAGACTTGACTATAATCGCGCAGGAGCCCAAATTGGCTCCGCATATTGCTGAGATGCGCAGACTGCTGGCCAGTGATATGAATATTGACGAGAGCCAGTTAAACATCAAAGCCACTACGACAGAAAGACTCGGGTTTTGTGGTCGGCAAGAGGGTATAGCCGCACAGGCTGTAGTATTGATTGAAAAGTCTGGGGCATAGTTGACTTGCCTAATACTAGAAGGGCGATGTGTGACGAACCTGTAGGTCTCTCAGGTTTTTAACCAGAACTCTTACGCAGTAGAATATAAACAGCACCCTTGCCGCCATCTGCAGGCATTGCTGAATGAAATGCCAGTACTGAATCATGTTGTTTTAGCCAGAAATCTACATTTTGCTTTAACACCGGCACACCGCCTGCTGACCGATAGCCCTGACCATGAATGATTAGCACACTATATATTCCGTGCTGCTGGCATTGATGAATAAACTGCATCATCGAGTGATATGCCTCATCGACCGTTTGCCCATGCAAGTCGAGCACATTCCCAATAGTTATCTTTCCCTGTTTCAATTGCCGCATCAGCCGGTTTTGAACACCGTTACCCTGGTAGCTAAGTACATCATCCGCCGCGATAGTAGAATTACCCGGCAGACGCAATGGCGCTAAGTTAAACTCTGCTTTTTCAGTAGCAGACTTCCGTACGAATGGTTTTGTTTTTGTTTTTTCCGTGGCCTGTTTGATCTGTTGCAGTGGAGTGGCATCTGGGAAATGGCGGGACATGAACGAAGGTATGTCCCGCTTGTCTGACATGGCAGGGATCAGAT
>JAUVSB010000093.1 GCA_030597275.1 Gammaproteobacteria bacterium | reverse complement strand
TGGTTGAAGCCGGCAACATGCGTGTCATGGATATTCTTTCGCACACCACCAATAAAATCGCTGAAGGCGAGGTGATGCAGCTGCTTAACATCAATGAGCCTGACATAAGCGAACAAAGCTACGATGCCGTTATACGTGCCAAAACAGCCATCCTGTTTGATGCCGCTGCCCGCATTGGAAGCGTGATTGCTGATCAGAATGATGAAGTTGAGCATGCACTGGCCAGTTATGGTCAGCACCTGGGTGTCGCCTTTCAACTGGTTGATGACCTGCTGGACTACAGTTCCAGCTCCGAGGCCATGGGTAAGAATGTCGGTGATGACCTGGCAGAAGGTAAACCTACCCTGCCACTGATACATGCCATGCAGCACGCCGCGCCAGCTGACCGTGATTTGCTGAGTGCAGCCATTCGATCCGGTGGATTGGATAAAATCAATGAAGTCATGGCAATTATTGAATCAACAGGTTCCCTCGCGTACACTTCGCAGCGCGCATCGGCTGAAGCAGAAAAGGCGAAATTAGCCCTTTCTCCATTGCCACAATCACCATATAAAGATGCCATGATGGTACTTGCTGATTTTTCTGTACAGCGGGTATATTAATCAGCTTTTTAGTAAATTGGATAAGTCGGGGTGTGGCGCAGCCTGGTAGCGCACCTGCTTCGGGAGTAGGGGGTCGGAGGTTCGAATCCTCTCACCCCGACCAGTTTGATTTGTTATCCAATAAAACGCAATAATTTCGTCTTGGATCTTGGATCTATTCCTTCCCTTCTTCCGGGCCCTTCAACACCTTCCAGACAAACAGCATCAGTGAAACGATAGGAATGATACCCGTCAGCAGAAATTTCATGATGCGTGAGAACCAGCCCTTTTCATCTTTCCATGTATACCAGGCCATTGCATAGGATACGGTAAACATGCCGATATAAAAGGCAGGATCAATAGGACTCATTCAGGAATTCTCTAAAATAGATTTCAGGGGTGGATCAAAATCAGTTCATAGCCTAGCAGTGTAACACAAGCGAGCCTTTTCGCTGAGCAGACCGCTATAACAGGCACACACCTTATTACTCACCGCTTGGCCTGTTATTGTAATAAGGACTATTGTGTCGGGTAACATCATTGCTGTGACAGCGACAGATCACAGACAACTGTCCCCTTGATGAAAGAATTATAAAAAATAGCATTGCTTACCCAGAAGGCATCATCAGGAGGAGTACATCATGTGCATAGACCGAGTTCAAGCATCAGCAATCCTGACCTTGTTGTTTAGCATCACAGCCACCTCACTTGAAGCAACGGCCTCCCAGGAGGGCGCGACCTACGTCGGCTCCGGCCAATGCCAAAAATGACATCAGAAAATCCATAAGGAGTGGAAGCAGACATTGCATTCGCAAATGGCCACTGATGTCAGCAAACACTCCAATGCCATCGTCGGTGATTTTGAATCCCCTTCTGACATACGTACCTTCACCAGGGACCAGGTGCTATACACCATCGGCAACCAGTGGAAGCAGCGTTACATTACCCGTATCGGGAACGAGCTCTATGTACTTCCTGCCCAGTACAATCTGGAGACAGGTGAATGGACTCCCTACCATGCAGATAACTGGAAGGAAAGACCCTGGCTGAAGAACTGTGGCGGCTGCCATGTAACGGGCTTGAACTACGAGCAGCGGTCATTCACCGAACCCGCCGGCCGTAGGATGTGAAGCCTGTCACCATCACAAGAATGATGACCCAAAGGATCTGCAAAAGGCGCTGGATAATGTGAAGGGGCGCCATCCAGGCAAGGGTGAGTAGAGATGTCTCGGAAACCTGTCCTGTTTGGCTTGGGGATAGTGGGCATTGCTATCGTGCTGCTGGTAGGTGCGCTGGGTCTTGGTGCGGCCACTGTCTATACATCAACTTCCACCTTCTGCAATAGCTGTCATGAGATGAGCACACAGTATGCCTCATGGACACGATCGACTCATGAAAAGGTCGAATGTATAGACTGCCATGCAGGCGTTGGTATACAAGGTTATATTGAGGCCAAGATAGGCGGCCTCAGACAGGCGGTGAAGCATTATTTCGGTGAAGTCGGCAGGATAACTGCCCATGTTGACGACCCGGTCTGCCTGCAATGCCATTACTTCAGCAAGGAACCCGGATACCAGCCTGAAACGGCACATCAAAACAATCCACTATTCGTACCTGACAAACTTCACAGGACCCACTTCACGGATAAGGAGACAGACTGCACAAGCTGTCATGCTCGTCTCGTTCACGGGTCTGTCGTCACTGGAGGTGCCCCGATCCAGAAACAGGTCTGTGAAGATTGCCACACTCGGAAAAAAATCTATGTAGAAATCATCTTACCAACACCATAGGACTAATGATAAGTACGATGTCTGGAAAAGATATTCTGGTTTTCAGATTGACGCTATGCAGAGGCTGACGACCCTCAAGGGGCACTTATCATCGATGTACGTGAACCGAAGGCATTTGCTGCCGGCCATGTGCCCGGGTCCATCAATATTCCTCGTGGCCTGATCGAGTTCAAGATCTGGAAGCACGTCGGTTTTCCTGGCAAGGTAGACTATGACAAGGCTATATACATCTATTGTGGAACAGGTGGTCGTTGTACACTGGCGACAAAATCACTGCAGGATCTCGGCTTCAAAAATGTAACTGCCGCAGTAGTGAAGCTAAAAGACTGGGTTAAGGCAGGTCATCCGTTTGTAAAATAGATCTACCCGGGTATTTCCTATTAGAACCTGGTTCTATTTTTCATAGGGCCAGACTCTTTCGTTACTTTCCCAAAAGAATTGTAATTCTAAACCCGAAAATACATTTCAAACCCTATGTTAGAATGAACCATATAATTTGTACTTACTAGCTGGGTAGAACAACCTTAGGAGTTTCTGAGATGATTGAAATAAAGAAGAAGGATACAGGTGAGGTTCTTGCAACAATTGATACCGACAGTCTGGTCGGTGCCGATCTGTCTGAACTGGATTTGCGCGGTGCAGACATGAGTGGACTGAATCTGCAAGGGGCAAATTTTTCGCACAGTGATCTTCGCGAGGCTGACCTGAGCAATGCCAATCTCGAACAGGTCTCACTACAGGGAACCCGGTTCAATAAAGCCATTCTTCGCAAGGCAAACCTGTCTCATGCGAATGCTGGTGCAAGCAATCCCGGGGAAAGGGTTATATTTACCGAAGCAGACATGAAAGATGCAATTTTCGATAGCGCCGATATGCGCAAGGCGGAATTACGTGATGCCAATCTTGAACTGGCTTACCTCTGTAATGCGGATATGCGCGATGCTGATTTTCATGGCAGCAACATGCGAAAGGTAAAAGCACGGCATACATTACTGATAGGCGCCAATCTCAGCGGTACAAATCTCAATGAAGCTGACTTCCGGGATAGTCATCTGAACGATGCCAACTTAAAAGGGGCTAACCTGCAGGGGGCAGACCTTTCCAGCCTGAGTCCCGGTGGTTTCACCGTTCTGAATCTGGCCAACCTGGAGAGTGCCGATCTAAGCAACGCCAATATGCGCGGCGCTCAGGTGGAGAATGCGGATTTTCGCTTCGCCAATCTTTCCAATGCAGACCTTAGCGGTGCTGTCCTGGGTGGATCAAATCTACGCCGTGCCAATGTCAGTAATACGGATTTCAGCGGTGTGGAACTGGCGACAGTTGTCATGGAGTACGCAAACTTTTCTGAAGCGAAAAATGCCGACATACCAAGCTACAAAATGCATCTACGCTGATAGAATGATTCTCAACAACCTTCATTTGGCAGCAGCCCGCCCTGTGCTGACGCTGGTGCAGTCACAGGAGGTGTAAACCCCTGTCTCTTGCGTATCTTGACCGGACCGGCAGCCGAATGCTGATGCACCTGAAAAATAGCAGCTAATGGCACGCTGAATCGCCTCTTGCGGGGCTTCATCATCACTGGACTGTGCAGAGATATCCGGGATAAACGCGTTGAATAGCATCTACCCATCCCAGAGGTATTTCTTCAAATGGTAGATAGTTAATTCAACGAATTACTGCCTGGGATATACATCTATCCCAGCTGCAGAAGAAGGAATCAATAAAACAGTATGGCACCCAGCAACACTGGAATCAGTAACACCATGCCCACATTGGCCCCCATATAGGGTATAAGTGGCGTGACATTAGCATCAGTTTTATTAGCCGCCCGGTAAACGGGTATTCCAATAGCAATCAGCAACAGCCCGGACAAACTGTACAGGGGTAAAATGCCAAGATAAACGGATGCCATCAGAGCCAGTGCTGCCATCAGCAAAAAGAGGAGATACACCAGGCTGCCGGACTTGAAACCATGTTGCGTCAGGATATGCCGGCGACCTGCCTCTCGGTCTGCTGTGACATCAGGAAACTGATTCAGCAGCAACAGATTATTGACCAGAAAGAACGGAATCAAAGAGACCAGGAACACCTCTTTATTATATGAGCCGGTCAATGCAAAATAGCTGCCCCCAACCATTAAAATACCGAAGCCCAGGCCGGGTGATAAAAGACAAAGTATAGGGTAGCGGTTAATGACTTTTGTATACAGTAAGATCAGCACCAATCCTGTCAGACCGGGCAAAAGCAATTCCGACCCCTGCAGATAAATAAGAACCAGACCGGATAACACTGTTAACGCAATGGCTACGACACTGATCTTCAGTGCCAGCGGAGCAAGATGGGGATTCTCAGGCAGAGTACCACTACCTCCACTGAAAGGCGTGCGTTCAGTATGCAAATCCAGGCCGCTATGAAAGTCCTGGTATTCATTGAGTGCATTAACACCAATATGCGCAGAAATAGCAGCAAATAAAATTAGCGATAACATCCCCCAGTCGATCTCTCCTGTCATAGAAAAGGCCAGACCGGCAGCAAGGAAAACACAGACAGGTGCCAGCAGTAAAAAAGGTAGACGAATGATGCCTGCGAGTTCTTTCATTTTGACTCTCTGAGATTTAGTGTTTTAAGACAAAATACTGGTGTGAAGTATAACGTATAGACTAAACAAAAAAATGCCTGTCCGAATAATTGGGACAGGCATATTTAAAGGAGAATAATTCTTTAGTTAGCCAGCAACATCCAGCCGCCTGTACCAGCAATAATCATACCCATCACTCTAATAAACCACTGGTATCTTTCAGCCCTGACAGCACCTGTTTTCACCCCAACTGCCATCAATAAAGCGGTGCTGAAAACAAACCCGGATACATACCAGACAGGTGTAGCAGCTAATGGCCATTCTGCGCCATGCGCGACGCCATGAAATACTGCAAACAGGCTAACTATCATCAACCCAATAATAACGGGTAATTTAATTGCGAATACGATGAACAAACCGAGTAGCAGTAATGAAACAGCGATACCATTTTCTACTAGCAGTGAACTACCCATGCCCTGTGAACCTATTGCAGAAACAGCGAGGATCAAGATAAAAACCAGCGGCAAGCTCCAGCTTACCTTGCCACCTATTCTGCCAGCCCATAATCCTACTGCAAGCATTGCTAACAGGTGATCCAGGCCCAGAAAAGGGTGTGACAGACCTGACATGAAACTATTCTGAGGCAGGCCGGTATGAGCCTCTGCGAAGGGAGCCGCTATCAACAACATCGTAAAACCAATTACTTTCTTCATATTTCTTCTCATGTCACTTTCACCTGAATTATTTCTTCTCCATCCGGATCAGTAATGTGTACCGCGCAGGCAAGACACGGATCAAAACTGTGGATGGTGCGTAAGATTTCTATGGGTTGTTTGGGATCGTGCAGGGTGTGCCCTTTCAATGCTGCCTCGTGAGGACCCGGCTGCCCTTTACTGTCTCGAGGCCCGGCATTCCAGGTGCTAGGTACCACACACTGATGATTATCAATGATACCGTTCT
>JAUVSB010000050.1 GCA_030597275.1 Gammaproteobacteria bacterium | reverse complement strand
GGTAACCACGGTAGTAAGCGGTTAGTGTTACCTCGGCGGTATATTCAAGTATTCCCATGGTACTGCCATCTTTTCTTTTCCAGCGACTTTGATCTTTCTCCTGGTCGAGGTAATTGCGGTGGTGACCTATGTTGTGATGTAAGAACCAGAGGTTGGTGGTCACACCGGTGTGTAGGGCATAAAAGAATTCCAATATTCGATTCATACTTTTGTGTTTAAAAACACTTAGATGCTGGTGATGGTGATTCCATGCACAGATTACGCCTCTGGGAATAATCATAATCAACCAGTAAGCAGCTAGTAGCGCAATGCTTTGTGCGGTGAAAAATATGAAGAAGTCGAGGAGGGTGATTGAAAGAATAATCGCAACAGGAATTCTGTCAGCGGAGAGTCTAAATACTGAGAAATTGGTCATAAAAAGATAATTATCTGTGATTTGCGTATTTTAGAGAAAACAGGGGGTCGGAAGAGAAGTTCTTTAAATTATTTGAGATACCTATTAGGTACGCAACGTAGGTATGCGACATCCTCTCAACTATCGGCCATTATACAATAATAGTTGGCTGACTATAAACATGGTGTGATCATTTGACTGGCGGATCAATGCCAGCTTATTACGCTATCACTGAATTTGTTCATCCAGCCATTGTTTTAAACGTTTTACTTCCTGTTGCAGGAAAGTCTTATCTTCAAAGGCATTGGTGATGCTGGCGATTCCCTGGGAACGGGCCAGTAAGTGCATTGCCGTCTGTCTGGCCTCTTTACCCAGGCCAAGCTCTTTCAGCTGTACCGTTAACCAGTCACGCAGTACGGTGAGCATTTTATTGGCATCTTGTTGCAGGGCGTGATTCTGTTTTGCCAATTCACTGCACAGGCTGCCGATAGGGCAGCCGTGACTTTTAATATTTTCCTGATTATTGGTCAGGATATCGATGTAGTGCTGGATGCGTTGCCTGGGATCAGGATATTGTTTACCCCATTCATTTAGCATCTGCTCGATATCGCTGACCCGGGTATCAATAACCGCATTCAAGATTTCATCTTTGGTTTTGAAGTGATAATAAAAATTACCACGCGAGATTCCCACGTCTTTTGCTATATCGCTAAATGAAGTGTTTTCATATCCTCGTTGATAAAATAGCAGGTCAGCAGCTACGATAATCCGTTGTCGCAGTGCTTCACCTTTGTGTCCCATGTTTTATTCCTGTCTTTGCGTGCTTACGCTGATTGAGTACTGGCTTCATCAGCAAAGGGATAGTCTGTGTAGCCGTGTTCATCGCCGCCATAAAAAGTAGCCTGATCCGCTTCGTTTAAAGCCAGGTCATTTTGATAACGGTACACCAGGTCCGGGTTGGCCAAAAAGGGCACGCCGAAAGCGACCATGTCACAATCACCATTAACCAGGCTTTCTTCAGCACGGTTTTTGTCATAAGCATTATTAGCCATGTAAAACCCATCAAAGCCGTCACGCAGGCTGCGGTAATCGAAATTCCGCTGTTTGCTTATCATGTCACCTTCCAGAATATGCAAATAAGCCAGCTTGCGTGAATTAAGCTGTGAAATAAAATAGGCGAAATGCGTCTGTGGGTCGGAATCTGACATGGCGTTGAAACTATTTTCAGGTGTCAGTCTAAGCCCAACACGTTGGGCCGGCCAAACTTCGCATACCGCATCGAGTACTTCATTGAGCAGGTGCATACGGTTTTCAGCATTACCACCGTACTGATCAGTTCGATGATTAGAGCCATCTCGCAGGAACTGGTCGATGAGATATCCATTTGCGGCATGCACTTCAACCCCATCAAAACCTGCCTGTTTAGCCATTCCTGCCGCATGTTTGTACTGCTCTACAATACCGGCTATTTCATCAGTTTCCAGTGCTCGTGGTGTGACAAAGGGTTTTGGACCTTCAAAAGTAATCGCGTCACCTTCCGGCTGTATTGCAGATGGTGCGACCGGTGTTTGATTGTCGGGTAACAAATCCGGATGTGAGATACGTCCGCAATACCAGAGCTGAAGAAAGATGTGCCCGCCTTCCGCATGCACGGCATCGGTGACTTCACGCCAGCCGGCCACCTGTGTCTCATTATAGATGCCGGGCGTGGCGGGGTAGCCCACGCCTTCCGCTGAGACCTGCGAGGCTTCGGTTATGATTAAACCGGCTTTTGCGCGCTGCTGGTAGTATTTTGTATTCAGATTAGTCGGGGCATTGTCCTGATCGGCACGATTGCGCGTCATCGGCGCCATGACCATCCGGTTAGGTAATGTGAGATCACCGACTGTGATTGAATTAAACAGCTTATTGCTCATTATTTTCTCCAGTTTGATAATTTTTTCTTTTTGATGAATTGCAGTAAATAGGATGGTTGCCCTAAACTTCGGCGTTAAAAATAATACATGCGTCCTAATTAATCAAGGGAAATAATATAGGATAGGAAATCATGTACATAATCAATACCTGATAAAAGCCACGTATAAGATTTTCTTGTGTTATAAAATGACTATGTAAATGAAGAAGGTGCGTTATTATGCAAAGCATACATAGACCCTACATGCAGATAGATGAAAGAATCTAAAGTCAGAATCGGCCTGGTTAATCCCAAAAGCCCGGAGAATGTAGGTTCAGTAATGCGTGCTGCAGGTAACTATCAAGTTGCTAGTGTTTTCTATACGGGTAAACGCTATCCACGTGCCTTGATGCGAAATCCCGATTTACCGGATATGCATCGAAAAGTTAGCAAAAATATTCAACTATCTGAGGTGGCATGCCTTATAGATGATGCCGCTGAAGATTTGAAGATAGTGTGTGTTGAATTTGCTGAGAACGCTATACCTTTGCCTGGGTATCAGCATCCACTCAATGCATTTTATCTTTTCGGGCCTGAGGACGGCACCATTAGCCAGCAGTATATAGACAGAGCGGATGCGGTTGTTTATGTGCCTACCATCGGTTGCATGAACCTGGCCGCAACGGTCAATGTTGTTCTTTACGACAGATTAACTAAATCTACTGATGGTTTTGAAAGTAATGAACTCATTCGCAGCAGCAGGGATATTAATAACAGATTAAAGGTCAAGACAGGTTAATTGGAAATTAAGGTTTGCGATGAATGTATGAATATATACAAACTGGGCTGTCCTGGCGCAATCACTTAGTAGCTAAGAAAATCAACAGGAGGCTCATCAGTGTGATCTTTTGCCCGCGTAACGGTTGCATTAATTGCGGAATTTGACCCTTTAAGTGAGAATTTCATGGTGACCTTTTTTTTGTTATCACCGAGGTACTGAAGCTTCAGGTTCTCGCTATCAAAAAGGTTATGTATGAAATCTTCCGTGATGTTTTCAATGCTTGCGTGCCTGTGTTTATATGCAAACATATATGCGTAGAGGACTATCGAGTTATCAAATTGAAGCCGTATTTTGTACCTTTTACCCAGCTCGAAAAAATATTTATCTGTTTTCTCCGAAATAGAAAGGCTAATTATTTTCAGTTGGTCTTTGGCTCTACAGCGAAAAGTCAGACCTGCACCGTGTATATTTTTCGACATGGTCAGGGCAGAGTAATAACCGCCTTGTATCTCAGTCATGGCAGCCCAGTCTTCATGCATTTCTTTGCCAATACCTGATACGGTTGACTGAGTCAGGTGGGCAGTCTTTTTATCGCGCAGGTAGCTTAGTAGTCCCATGGTTGAATCCTGAATCTGTTCATTTATTGGTAAGCCTTTGTTATCTTTGCTTATTATTTACGATATGGGTTGTTATTGAGAATTCAATTATCCAGAAAATACGTGATTTATGTAATATTATTTTGTATTTTTGAAATGATATCTGTGATCAGGAGCTTCCCCGGCTGTAGGATCAAGATAAGTGAGAACTCAAAAAACCCATATCTTTCTCTTTATTTATAGAGCAGTTTTATGCTTTCTGACAATAAAGTCAATTTCGATGTATAGTTTAACTGCATACCTGTCCTTAAGAGATTGACACTATGACATCTGCCGAGGAACAGCTTCCCCGCAAACTCACCGCTATCTTACAGGTGGATGTGGTCGGTTACAGTCGATTGATGGGGCAAGATGAGAGCGGTACCTTAAGGCGACTTAGAAACCACCAGAATAAATTAATCAACCCTACTATCAAGGCCTTTCATGGGCGAGTAGTCAAGCTTATGGGCGATGGGATACTGATCTGGAGCACTTCATGGAAGGTTTGTACAAGGCAGGTTTATAGGTTTTTTCTTTTGCATTCACTATATCAGTGATACCCATGAAAGTTTTGTTTACCGGTGCAACAGGTTTTATTGGCAAAACATTTACGCGTGTACTTCTAGATAGCGGGCATGAAGTCTTCGCGTGGGTAAGAAATATTTCTAAAGCGAATGAAGTACTGGATCATCGTATTCAAACGGTTATTCATCTTGATGATTTAAATGAACAATATTTTGATGCAGTGATTAACCTGGCGGGTGCGCCCGTTGCCGATAAGCGCTGGACTGATTCGCGCAAACTATTATTACGAAATAGTCGTATCAAATTAACAAATTCACTTGTTGACTACATTAATGGTCTTGAGCAAAAGCCGCGTGTTATTCTAAGCGGTTCTGCAATCGGCTATTACGGCAGCCAGTCGGCTGAGGCTTTTCTGGATGAATCTGCCGAAACTGTTGCAGGTTTTCAGCATTCCCTCTGTGCCGACTGGGAAGAGGCAGCACTGCAACTGGTGAATGATACTACCCGTGTCTGCCTGTTACGAACAGGCATAGTGCTGGGTAAAGGAGGCGGGGTACTGGGTAAAATGCTTTTGCCTTTCAAGCTTGGGCTTGGCGGCCCGATCGGTGATGGTCAGCAAATGATGTCATGGATTCATATTCAGGACTGGATGAATGCCTGTATGTTTTTGCTCACGAATGAATCACTGTCCGGGCCATTTAACCTCGTCAGCCCCAACCCGGTGAAGAATGAGAAATTCAGTAAAGCCCTTGCAAGAGCCTTGCATCGTCCTGCTGTTTTTCGTGTGCCCTGTTTTGTTCTAAAACTGGCGATGGGTGATACTTCTGAGTTGTTGTGTAAAGGCCAGCGTGTATTTCCGGAGCGATTGTCCGCGGCAGGGTTTCAGTTTGAATTCGATGATATAGACTCCGCTTTTGCTGAGATTCTATAAACTAGGGAGCCTCTGATTAATTACGCCATGCCTCTGCAAGACCTGAAGCGTGCAGCTACAAAGCGTGCTTGGCAGTGAATGGCTATGTCCTTTACAACAAGCACAATGCCGTAGATGTGCGCTTCAGGCCTTGCCCTATGGGGCTTACAGGATGATTCACACTCTGCATTGTCACTTTTCACCAGGCCCAGGCATGCCTTCAAAGTTCCGCCTTGATTGTGAATCAGCCTGTAAGCCAGAGGCATGGCGTAATTAATCAGAGGCTCCCTAGACGAATCCTGGATTAATGTTCTTCACCTTTCAGGTGAGACTCAAGACCTGGTCTCCTTCAGGCATAGTGAACATCTCCCTGATCTGAAATATAATGCCCGATTAAACGGGTAGTACCCAAACTTAATACTCTCAGAGATTCACAGCATGTCATCAAAAATCATCTACACCGAAACCGACGAAGCGCCGGCCTTAGCCACTTATTCTTTTTTGCCTATAGTTCAGGCCTTCAGCAAGGCAGCCGGGGTGAATGTTGAAACACGTGATATTTCCCTGTCGGGTCGTATTATCGCTAATTTTCCCGAAAAGCTGACCGATGAGCAGAAGATCGATGATGCGCTGGCTGAGCTGGGTGAGTTAGCGAAAACGCCTGAAGCGAATATCATCAAGCTACCTAATATCAGTGCATCGATTCCCCAGCTCAACGCGGCGATTAATGAACTTCAGGCACTCGGCTATGACATTCCGGATTATCCTGAAGATCCGGCCAATGCAGATGAAGAGGCCATCAAGGCGCGATATGCAAAGGTACTGGGCAGCGCGGTGAACCCGGTTTTGCGTGAAGGCAATTCTGACCGGCGTGTGGCCGGCCCGGTAAAAGAGTATGCACAGAAACACCCACATTCTATGGGTGCCTGGAGCGCTGAATCGAAATCGCATGTTGCTTCAATGTCTGACGGCGATTTTTATTCCACTGAACAGTCAGTCATTATCGACACAGCAGGCGATGTGAAAATTGAGCTGGCAGACGAGGCCGGTGAGGTCTCGGTTCTGAAAGAAAAGACACCTGTATTAGCCGGTGAAGTGATTGATGCGAGTGTCATGAGCCGAAATAAATTACGGGCTTTCTACGAACAGGCGATGCTGGATGCGAAAGACGAAGGAGTATTACTCTCACTGCATTTGAAGGCAACCATGATGAAAGTCTCTGACCCGATCATGTTCGGTCATGCCGTTAGCGTTTTTTACAAAGACGTGTTTGCAAAACATGCTGAAATCTTTGATGAGATCGGTGTCGATACACGCAATGGCCTGGGTGATGTCTATGCCAAGATAGCCACGTTACCGGAAGATCAGCGCCAGCAGATAGAAGCAGACATCCAGGCTGTTTATGCAACGCGGCCGGAACTGGCGATGGTCAATTCCGATAAAGGCATTACCAATCTGCATGTTCCCAGTGATGTGATCGTCGATGCCTCGATGCCGGCTGCTTTACGTACATCCGGACAAATGTGGGGGCCGGATGGCAAGCTGCACGATACCAAGGCGATGATCCCTGATCGTAATTACGCCGGTATCTACCAGGCCGTCTTTACTTTCTGTAAGCAGCACGGTGCCTTTGATGTGACGACGATGGGCAATGTCAGCAATGTCGGCCTGATGGCACAAAAAGCTGAAGAGTACGGTTCGCATGACAAGACTTTTGAGATTCCGGCAAACGGTACCGTATCTGTTTCTGATGCTGCAGGAAATACCCTGATGGAACACAAAGTCGAGCAGGGTGATATCTGGCGTATGTGCCAGACGAAAGATCTGCCGACACAGGACTGGGTGAAGCTTGCGGTGAACCGTGCACGTGCGACTGGCCTGCCTGCAATATTCTGGCTCGATAAACACCGAGCACATGATGCGAACCTGATACAGAAAGTAGATACTTATTTAGCTGATCACGATACCAGCGGCCTGGAAATACGCATTATGCCGCCGGTGGAGGCAATAAATTATACTCTGGAGCGTGTTAAAGCCGGGCAGGATACGATCTCAGTAACAGGCAATGTATTGCGTGATTATCTAACGGATTTATTTCCGATTTTAGAGCTGGGGACCAGTGCAAAAATGCTGTCTATTGTTCCACTGCTGGCCGGCGGTGGTTTGTTTGAAACTGGAGCAGGGGGTTCTGCACCGAAACACGTGCAGCAGTTGCTGGAAGAAAACCATCTGCGCTGGGATTCTTTGGGTGAGTTTCTCGCCCTCGCCGTTTCTCTGGAAGACATGGCGCAAAAAACGGGCAATTCTAAAATTAGTGTGCTGGCCGCTGCACTGGATAAGGCCAACAGCCTGTTTCTGAATAACAACAAGTCACCTTCGCGCAAGTCTGGTGAGCTCGATACCCGGGGCAGTCATTTTTACCTGGCCATGTACTGGGCGCAGGCATTGGCAGAACAGAATGACGATGCAGATTTAAAAGCGCTGTTTTCTCCGCTGGCACAGCAGTTGACGGAGAATGAAAAAACGATCATTGATGAATTGAATTCAGTGCAGGGAGCAGCAGTAGAGCTGGGCGGGTATTACCGGCCTGACAGAGAACAGGTAGAAAAAGTGATGAGACCCAGCGTTACGTTAAATACTATACTGAACAGTCTGGTTTAGTGGCTCATAAGTCGAGTAGTGAGTAAGCATACACTCGTTATACAGTCACATCGATCACCATTACCTTATGGTTGGATCCAGCAATGCCTGGAATCTGTTAAAGCCTGGAGTGAGGGCAATGGTTACCAATACCAATTCATGGGTGATGAACTCTTTGACGGGATAGAGCACGGGCTAATGCGGCACATAGCGCAGCAGAGTGTGATTGCAAGCGATCTGGCCCGCCTGCTGGTGATACAGGAAATGCTACAGGCAGGCTATCAGCGCGTTGTCTGGCTGGATGCCGATTTTCTCATCTTTGACCCGGCCAAATTTCTCCTTCCGAGTGGTGAATGTGCCGTAGGGAGAGAAGTCTGGGTACAAAAAGATAAACACGGCAAGCTAAAAGCCTACAAAAAAGTACACAATGCACTGCTGATGTTCAAGACTGGTAACAGTCTGCTGGATTTTTATACAGATACTGCAAAGCGTTTACTGATACAAAATACCGGCAGCATGCCGCCACAGTTTATCGGTCCAAAATTATTAACAGCGATACATAATGTGGCCATGTTGCCGGTGATGGAAACAGCTGCAATGTTAAGCCCGATGGTTATTCATGATTTGCTACAGGGACATGGCGCTGCCCTGAAATTGTTCAGGCAACACTCTACAGCCCTGCCTGCCGGAGCCAATCTTTGTACTTCCAGCTGTGATAGAAGTGAAGTATCAGGGGAGGAAATGGAGTTGTTGATTAATATACTTGTGGATAAGGGCAATGTTTAAGGTAGGCACAAATTCATTCACACGCGTATACACAAACGCACCACATTTGATCGAATATATTTGAACCTATAGGAAAAAAGTGGAAGCTGTTTTCATGAGGAAAAACTCTTGAAGTGCAATGAGCTAATAAACTGCTACACTCAATTCATCTACTTTC
>JAUVSB010000024.1 GCA_030597275.1 Gammaproteobacteria bacterium | reverse complement strand
ACACAGCTTTCTGATACAGAAAATCGAAAAAGAGGATCAACAAACTCTAAGGCTATGTTTCTTCGTGACAAACGGAAGGCCTAGTCAGAAATCACTGAGTTAAAAACAACAAAACAACGGGTCGGACCAAGCCAACTTATTGATAAGATAGAATAATGGAGCTAGAATTGACCATCTTCAGGCCTTAAAAGGCCCATTTCCCTAGTGAAATAACAACTTTAGGGTGAAGGGCACCTCTATCAATCCATGGAAATTCATCTTCCATCCCAAATCGTCCCTCTCAGCGTTAAGAATCTTCGCAATAGCCAGGCTATTACGTGCGATCCTTGTCTTGATATGAACGATTTTGGATGCCATCTGATCTATCCATAATTAGTAGAGATGCCCTTAAGACATCATACCGCTTTCTCTGGTTCCTTAGGGTAGAAAAACATCACACTGGTTTTGTGCTTTTTAAATGGTGGAGCAGTAGCAGCAGTGTTGTCAGCAATATGAGTGCGCCTGCCTGGTGGCTGGCCGCAATAGGTACGGGAACCCGTAATAGCAGGGTAGTAATACCCAGGCTGACTTGAATGACACTGGCAATGATTACCAGGGTAAAAAGTATCTTGGTGCGTGATGGTAATTTCAGTCTGAAGTGATAGACATAAAATCCAATAATTAGAAAAAATGTTGTGAGTGCAATTAGACGATGATTGAACTGTACGGTTATCGCATCATCCATCATCGCCAGGTACCAGGGCTGCAGGGCGTAGACACCGGGTGCAATCAGGCTGTCTCCCATCAAGGGGAAGGTATTGTATATCAATCCAGCTTTAAGTCCCGCGACAAAGCCACCGGATATCATGGTGAAAACAACAAGCAACACCAGAATCAGTGTTTTACCCGGCAGCTTTAATATGTCTGGAGTAAATTCAGTGTAGGGCCTTTCATCGGCAATCAGGTTGAGTGCTGTCCATAACATATAGGAATAAATAGCCACTGCCAGCATCAGGTGGGCCGTTAAGCGGTACTGGCTGACATGGGGGTCATTGACCAGGCCGCTCTTGACCATGTACCAGCCCAGCAGACCTTGTAATCCTCCGAGTATAAACATGATGATGAGTTTAGGTGCCAGGTTTTTCGGGATCATTCCTCGAATCAGGAAGTAAAGAAAAGGCAGTAGAAAAGCAATACCTATCAGCCTTCCAAGTACCCGGTGGATGAATTCAAGCCAGAAAATGCCTTTGAAGCCAGCGAGGTCCATAGACTGATTGACGTTGAGAAACTCAGGATATTGTCGGTAACTGTCAAATAGTCGCTGCCAGTCAGACTCAGTAAAAGGAGGAATGAAACCGGTTACAGGACTCCATTCGACCATCGACAGACCTGAGCCTGTGAGCCGGGTAACGCCACCGATAACCACCATCAGGAATACCAGCAGGCATAGACCTAATAACCAATATGCTATTTTCAATGTTAAAATCACTGTATGAGAATTCGGTATATAATTATAACAGCTCATGTAGATCTATTGATGGAATCCAGTGACTTGTGTAGATGTAATGAAAATAAGGACTAATAAATGGTTGTAGGTGAAAAATTTGCCTGGGCTCACATACCCAAGACCGGTGGAGATAGTACCCATTTGCTGTTTCGTGATCTCAAAGATGACTCGCTAAGGTTTATTGACGGCCCTGAAAAGCATAATTCTTTTGCCAGAGAAGGTATAACGGGTTTAGATCGAATATCAAATATCCGGCGCCTGCCCTCTTTATTGAAAAGCTGGGCAGTACACTATAGCCAGCACAGTAAATGGAACCCTGGTAATGATGACCGGATCTTTACCAGAAACCAGTTATTACGGGGAATGGTCTGGTGGCTGGAGCCCTACACCTCGGACTGGAAGCTGGTGAAATTTGATGAGGTAGTATTCGATTACTATGAACTGGATAAAATTGATCACTGGATTCGTACTGAATACCTGTTGGATGACTTCAGAACAGTGATGTCAGGGTATCTGGATGTATCGAAACTGGATAACGATGTTCTATCAAACCTGGGTTCATATAAAAGGAAGATCCAGTTTAGCCGGCGTGAATTAAAGAAAATTTACACTAGTTGCAGTAGGTGGGCTGAGCTTGAAGCCGCAGTGTATGGCAATCTGCAGCGTTCTGATGAGCATTACAAAGAATATCTTGAAGAATATGTGGTTAATCCGATAAACAGTACACGAGCTAAACTAGGTAAGCTTAAAAGATCTCTGAGAAAGAAAGTACTCTGAATACAGAGCTGAAAAGTGCTATTTATGCCAGGCTGAAAAAGAGGCAAAACTCGACATGCAACTACTGATGACTTCTCTTCATTGAGTAGTTGCTGAACATTAAATTATTCCTGTGTGATTATATGACTGAAGCAAAATTACTTATTGCACCCGGCTGTCCGCATTGTGCAACCATGATGAGCTTATTGGGTGATTTGCTTAAAGAAGGAAAGATTGGACGGTTGTTTATGGTAAACATAGCTGAGCAGCCTGATGAAGCCGCCAAACATAATGTCCGATCTGTACCGTGGTTAAAACTGGGTGAGATGGAGTTCATTGGAGCACAATCTCGTGCTGAATTAGAAAATGCTATCGAGATGTCTTTAAGTGATGATGGGCAGCAGAGATTTTTATTTGAGCAACTCAAAAATGGCAGACTTAATGAAGTCACTAAACTTATTGAGGGCGATAAAAACCAGCTGCATGATCTAATGGCATTGTTAAAAGGAAAAGAGGTGCCCATGACAGTACGCATCGGGGTGAGTGCCATTCTCGAAGGGTTTCAGGAAAAACCATTTCTGCTTAAAGAGATTTTGCCTGATTTTCTTGAACTGTCTGAGTCTCCGGACGAAACAGTACGAGCGGATGCCTGCCATTTCCTTTCACTTGAAGGGAGTGAAGATGCGCGTAAACGGCTACAGCAATGTGTCAATGATGAGTCAGCGATGGTGAGAGAAATAGCAGAGGAATCTCTTGAATCTCCAGCACTTTGAAGTTGACTAAGGGGTGGCCTGGTTACCACCAGGAGGGTTCTCTTCAGAAATCTTTTCCGGGTAGGCAATGCCGAAACCCTGAGCATAATCGACACCAATTTCTCGTAGCAGGTCAAGAATATCATTATTCTCTACATATTCTGCGATGGCCTTCTTGTCCAGGATATGGGCGATTTCATTGATTGAATTTACCAGTGCAAGATCGATCGGGTCATCTGCCAGGTCACGTACAAATATGCCATCTATCTTAATGTAGTCGACTGGCAAATGCTTTAGATAAGCGTAGGAAGACATGCCTGAGCCAAAATCATCAAGGCAGCTGAATATCTCCTGCGTGCACTGGCTGATCCATTTCGTATTCAGCAGCATGAAATTCATCTTTCAGCGAGTATCGGTATTTCCTCTTTCCCTCATGATGGTGATAGTCCTGATGAATTGATTGGTGCTGCCGACACGGCTATGTATCATGCAAAAAATCGCGGTGGCGATGCCTATGAATTTTTTGAAGGTGATATGCACGAACGCATAGAAAAACAGCTGCAGCTTGATCATGTACTTCGAACAGGATTTCTGGAGGACAGGTTTTCACTGGTATTTCAGCCTATCATCGATATTAAGAACAAAAGCAGCGAACTGTTTGAAGTATTGTTGCATTTTTCACATCCTGATTTCCCCAATGTTTCACCGGCCGAATTTATCCCACTGGCAGAAACAACCGGTTTGATTCGACCCATTGGTCAGTTTGTCATCAGGAATGCCTTATTGCACCTGCATGCGCTGGATAACCAGGGTGATGCGCGCTATAGCCTGACAATTAATCTCTCTCCCAGGCAGTTACAGGACGAGACCTTTGTCGGTTTTCTGCATGACCAGCTGAAAGATTATAGAATCAGTCCGGGCAGAATCATTCTGGAGATCACAGAAAATAGTTTGATGGAAAACAATAGCCGAATAGAGAAAATACTGGAACAGATTCGGGAGTTGGGTTGTTTAATAGCTATCGATGATTTTGGTACTGGTTTTTCATCACTCAGTTACCTGCGGCGCTTTGAAGTGGATATATTAAAAATTGATCAGTCATTTATTCAGCGTGTGCCTGACGATGAAGCAGACAGCAACCTGATTCGCGGCATCATCAATATGGCGAGAGAGCTAGGTATCGTGGTGATCGCGGAAGGGGTTGAAAAGAAGGAACAGTATGATTTTTTGATCGAGAATGGCTGTGATATGGCTCAGGGGTTCTATTTCAGCAAGCCGGTCAAAGCGGAACATGTCTATAATAATAAAATCAACTATTAGGGAGCTTAGGTCTATTTCTCTGCGAGCTCCAGTACATGATTAGCCCACAATCCTGTCATATATTCAGATAAGCGGTTTTGCGTCTGGCGTGCAGCTAGATTATCAAGATCAATCCACGATAGTGGCTGATCCTGCTTGGAACATGAGAATACGGCTCGCGTACGATTCCCTGTTGTAGGATCAATCTGCCACTGCAGACATTGACCGCAAACTCCCTTCATCATGCATTGCATTGGACTGCCAACCGTACCGGTAGCATGAACATTCTTTTTGAATAGTGGTTTCAGGTCCTCTTTTAGCGAAGTTTGCATGGCCTTCAACAGTCCGGTAGAACCCATGATCATGATTTCATCAACATCGGATAGCTTGATTTGATCATTCATATTGTCATTCAGTATTGACCCGTTATCGTAGTCCTTGATCAGCTCGATGATGTTCGCTTGCTGCACGCTGATGTCCTGCGGTCGGCGGCATTCAATAAGTGAATCTGTTGCACTGGCCCAGATGATCTGGTCGGCGCAATGTTCAAGCTCGTCCTTGAAATAAATATCTTCCTGGCAGCGGAAAGAGGCAAAGAACAGTACACGGTTGCCTGCTGCCCGCAGAGCACGGCCAAGGTCTATCATTACCGCGGCGCCCCAGGCGCCGGCAATAACCATAACCGTTCTTTTATGTCCGAGCTCAGCCGGTGCTCCAGTTGGACCCATTAGTACCAGGGGGTCGCCGGGTTTTAACTGTTCTGCAATGCGTGCATTGGCGCCAAAACGAAGTAACAGCAGGCGTACACAATCGCCATCAACCCCGGCACCGCTGACCGTCTGTAAAGGGATCTGCAGTCGGGTATTTGCGACTACACGGCTGTGCTTTTCGAAGGTTTGCAGACGAAAAAACTGTCCAGGTTTGAAATTTTTTGCCGCCATCGGTGCTTTCACCCACATTTCCACTACTGCTGGGTGTGATGCGTCAATACGGTCTATAGTTGCTGAAAGTTTTTGCTGGAAGAATGTTGTGAAATTATCGGCAGGCTTACGTTCCGGATCATCAGGCTGTTGATTCAGTAATTTAATTATTTCCGGGTAGGTGCGCTGGCTCGATGCAATCGCTTTTACCACGCTGCCGTGAAAAACAGGGTGTGTGTCACCGATAAAGCTGATGCGTTTGTCCTGGTAGGCATAGGATGTAAAGGGACCGAACTCGTTGGCCTTACAGTTCTCAGCAACAGCAACCGGCTGCAGACCTGATGGATGGCAGATATGTGGCATAAAATGGTTACCATCCATTCTGAAGCTGCCAGGATATTCATTTTCGTATATGGTGTTGGGAGATGCCCCGGCTGCAACCATAATGGCACGAGCGGGCAGGGTGACTTCGTCATTGCTGGCAAGCCAACGGCCATCTCTTAGTTCTTTTACCCTGCAGCGCAGGCTCTCTACATGTCCATAGCTATCAAGTAATGCTTCAACGGGCTCTATACCTTCTGCGTAAAAAATACCTTCTCTCAAGGCTTTTATTATTTCATCATGGTTGCGCAGGTACGCAGGTGATTCATTTAGCCCTCGACGGTAGGCCAAAGTCACACCACCCCACTCGCGTATCAATGGCAGAAAGTCAGGAACTTCATTGTTGGAAGCAGCTATCTGTCTGACTTTTGAGACAGCTCTGCCGTGCTCAAGAAAAGTCTCGAGTACGCCCTGGTTTTCTTCATCCAGACCTGAAAATATTGCCTCTTTACCCAGTTTCTCCTGCAGCACGGTATAACGTAAAAGTGTTTTTTCTACCTGGCGGATATAATAAGTTTGCAGCTCTGTGGCAGTGTCTATGGCGGTCAATCCACCACCGATAACTACTGCAGGCAAACGTACCTGCAGATTCGCCAGGCTATCGAATTTTGCTGCACCAGTCAGCTGCAGGGACATCAAAAAATCATTGGCCTGGCGCATGCCGCGGGCAAGGCTATTGCCCATGGGGATGACGCGTGGCAGACCGGCGCCATTGGCAATACTTATATGATCAAAGCCTTCGTCCCAGGCATTTTCTATGGTTAATGTCCCGCCAAAGCGAACACCGCCGGAGAGTCCAACATTTTCACGCCTGGCAAGACTCAGATAAATGAGCTTAAGAAAGTTTTTATCCCAGCGAACGGTAATACCATACTCAGCGACGCCACCGAAACCGGATAGTACACGATCATCCAGTGACTCGACAATGCTGTCATAATTGCGTATTGGTGAGTTCACTAGATGATCATCCAGTGGCTCAAGTTTCAGTCCATCAACACCGGTAACGCTACATCCTTCCATGCTGAGATGATGAGCCATGGTGAACCCGGCAGGGCCAAGCCCTACTACCAGAACACGGCGCATGTTTTCATTGTTCGGCAGGAACTGCTCCTGGCGTAACGGGTTCCAGCGCACCAGCAACAGGTAGATTTCTACACCCCAGGTCAGATTCAGTACATCTACCAGTATGCCTGTTTCTACTTCCGGGATATCGACGGGATCCTGCTTCTGATAAACACAGGCCTTCATGCAATCATTGCATATGCGATGGCCAGTTGCGGGCAACATCGGATTATCGCGAGCCGCCATGGCAAGTGCTGCAATGTCATAACCATCACGCTTGAGCAGGTGCATTTCTGAAATCTTCTCACCCAGCGGGCAACCGGTTAGTCTCTCTCCCAGGGGATTGACTCGAAATTCAGATTGAGGGTCTTTTTTATCCTCAGGAAATCCACGGGAACAAAAGTCACCGTCATGATCATGGCAAAATATGCAGTAATTGACCTCACCCATCACTTGTCGCTGGTTCATGCGAAGGTCGGTAAGCTTGAATCCATCACGTGCCAGGTAGTCGTCCGGGTTTCCCTGACGGCGGCCTATCGGGTCGTTTTTGATTTCTTCCAGCGGCACGAGCTGGGAATAATTAATTAGCTCAGGCAGATTGAAACTAACCCAGGTCTTCTGTATTTCTGGTGCCGCATCATGTTTTCGAATGAGGATGACCCATTGGGTTAATCGGCTGATCTCATCTTCGTTTGTTTCCGTGTCATTGAGCAGCTGGCTGGCATAGCGTGAGATGGCCAGTTCACGGTCTTCAATGTTATCAATTTTCTCATTCAGCCATGACTCAAGTTCGGCAAACTGGAATTCGATGTCACCACGGAATCGGCGAGAGCGACGCTGGATAAACTGTTTTTTGAATAAATGAATCCCTGCTTCGTCTGCAACTTTTTGTCGCGCTGCAGCGGTCTCCTTTTCAATATCAAAGCGGGAGGCGATGAAGGTTTCAATGGTTGGGGCGAGCTCGAGCAGAAATTCACTGAGTTCAATAGCAGTGAAATTTGTTTTATGCTGACGATAGCTCAGTAATTGAGTATGCAGGGACGGGTTGTTATCTGACAGGAAGCTAAGAAATGACTGATCCAGCTTCTGCAGGCCTGCGATGGTATTCAGGTCATCAAAGGGGATATCTGCAATGGTATCTGGCATGGTCTGTTCATTCGCTTGTTGTGTGGCGCAGATTATAACTGATGTTGGGCCGTGAATGACCGTGTTATGTGTGGCGTTGGAATGTCGCTGAGAATACGAACCAAATGCAGGAAGAGGGGTATTTTTTCTCTCAGGCCAACGATTTACTGGCAATTTCAAACACATCCCTGGATAGTCCAGTATGCGCAAGAACTTTCTCCAGGGCCTGTTTCATCAGTATTTGTCGTCCCTCATCCATACGTTTCCATCTTGTAAGGGGCGTTAATAACCTGGCGGCAATCTGCGGGTTGAGTGCATCAATACTAATGATGTACTCAGTCAGGAAGGTGTATCCCTGACCATTTGCGGCATGAAACTGGGCCTGGTTGGCACTGCAGAAGGTGCCAATCAGTGCACGCACCTTGTTCGGGTTTTTGATCTCAAAGGATTCATGCTTAGTGAGTGCACGAACTCTGTCGAGAGTGCCTGGCAGGTGTGACATGGCCTGCACAGAAAGCCATTTATTGACCACCAGTACATCCCTGGACCATTTGTTATAAAAATCATCCAGTGCCTGTTTGCCCTGATCGCAGTCACGGTTTGAAAGAGCGATGAGTGCACTCAGGCTGTCTGTCATATTGTCTGCCTGCTGAAAATGTTCAAGGCATAGATCTATGTAGCCAGCATCAGGCAGTTCCATCAGGTACGATAATGACAGATTACGCAGACGGCGCTGGGCAACATCAAAGGCATTAAAGTTATACTCAGGCTGAGATGATCTTTTTTCAAAGATTTTTCTGAACTGATCTTCAAGCTTTAATGCCAGTTCTTTTATAAACTGCCGACGCGCAGTATGAATGCCATCGATATCCACCACTTCCATATTGTCAGCAAGATAGCTTTCACCAGGCAAGGTGAAAATTTCTGCAACCAATGCCGGATCGAGTTCTTTGTTGCTGAGGACACCGGCGTAAGCCTGGAACACCTGTTCTAATACCTTATGTTTGTTATCAGAAATGATTGCCTGCATCTGGCCCATGGCCAGCTGCTGTCCTGCTTCCCAGCGGTTAAATGGATCATTGTCATGCTGCAGCAGGAAGCAAAGCTCCTCAACTGAGCGTTCAAAGCTTAAGCGAACGGGGGCTGAAAAATTACGCAGCAGAGAAAGAACAGGTTGTTTACCTGGTATTTTAATGCGAAAGCTTTCTTCTTCTTTTCGTAACGCCAGTGTCCGGGTGCCCGGTTGTGCAGCACGGTCTTCATTGGCAAACTGGATTGCCAGGTCATTTCCCTGTTCATCTAGACAGGCAATGGAAAAGGGAATGTGCAGGGCCTGTTTATTGGTTTGCCCGGGAGTATCGGGCGTGTGCTGTTTGATTTTTAGCAACAGTTCCTTTTTATTCTCATCAAACTCAGTATAAACAGTCAGCTCAGGCGTGCCGGCCTGGCTATACCAGAGACGGAACTGGCCCAGGTCCTGTTGACTGGCATCTTCCATGGCTTTTACGAAGTCATCGGTAGTGACGGCCTGGCCATCATGGCGCTGGAAGTAAATCTCCATACCACGGCGAAAGGCCTCTGCGCCAATCAGCGTATGCATCATACGGATAAGCTCAGCACCTTTTCTATAGATGGTTGAGGTATAAAAGTTACTGATTTCTATGTAATTATCGGGTCTCACAGGGTGAGCTGTGGGGCCGTCATCTTCAGGAAACTGGTGGCCGCGTAATACGCGTACTTCTTCGATGCGTTTGACTGCACGTGAGTTCAGGTCTGCGCTGAATTCCTGGTCTCGAAAAACGGTCAGGCCTTCTTTTAGACTTAGCTGAAACCAGTCGCGACAGGTAACGCGGTTGCCTGTCCAGTTATGAAAATATTCGTGACCGACTATAGACTGAATACGGTCATAATCTGCATCCGTTGCTGTGTCCGGTCGGGCCAGTACGCAGGCGGTATTAAAAATATTCAGCCCCTTGTTTTCCATTGCGCCCATGTTGAAATCATCAACCGCAACAATCATGAAGCTGTCGAGGTCATACTCAAGACCAAATACCTCTTCATCCCATTGCATGGCCTGTTTAAGTGAGCGCATGGCGTGACTAGTTTTACTGCTATTGTGGGGTTCGGTATAAAGTTTAAGCGCGACCTCACGGCCAGAAGCTGTACGGTAGCTGTCTTCGAGAACAGATAACGGACCTGCAACCAGGGCAAATAGATAGCAGGGTTTGGGGTAGGGGTCTTCCCAGTAAGCCCAGTGACGATTGCCTATACTGTCGCCACTATCGACAAGGTTGCCGTTTGACAGCAGTACGGGGAAGTCGATTTTGTCTGCGATTATACGGGTGCTGAAGCGTGCCATAATATCCGGCCGATCAGGAAAATAAGTGATGCGCCGGAAGCCTTCGGCCTCACATTGTGTGCAGTACATACTGCCGGATTTATACAGGCCTTCAAGTTTGGTATTTAGCTCAGGCTTGATGGTGCAAATGATTTCAAGAATAAAACGTTCAGGCAGTGAGCCTAGTATCAGCTGCTCATCGCTGACAGAGAACGAGTCAGGCGCCCTTGCTTTGTCATCGACAGTGACAGAGACCAGCTCCATTTCCTGACCATCGAGAACCATTTCTGCAGCTGCTGAAACACCTTCACGGCGACGGACCTGCAGTCGAGAAGAAACTTTAGTGAGTCCTTCCTGCAGGTCAAATTCAAGATCAACCGTGTCAACCAGGTAATCGGGTTGTCGATAGTCTTTCAGGTAAATCGCTGAAGGGGTGGCATCGCGCATAGAAATATTCCGGTCTAAGGCTGGAAAGATTATTTAACCACAGATTACTACCTTTCTGACTTGGGTACCCGCGAGGCTTTCTTGCGCTCATGCTCCAGCAGTAGTTTTTTACGAATACGGATGCTTTCTGGTGTTACTTCAACCAGTTCATCATCATTAATGAATTCCAGTGCCTGTTCCAGTGTCAGTTTGATCGGTGGAACCAGGTCGATAGCTTCATCGGTGCCCGAGGCGCGGACGTTTGTCAGCTGCTTGCCTTTCAGCGGGTTGACGACAAGATCATTAGAACGTGAGTGAATGCCGATGATGCTGCCTTCATATACTTCAGCGCCGGGTCCGATAAATAGACGGCCGCGTTCCTGTAGATTGAAGAGGGAAAAGCCGAGGCACTTGCCCGCGCCATTGGCGATTAATACACCGTTCATACGTTGACCAATAACACCAGGCTTCACTTTCCCATAATGATCGAAGACATGGTACATCAGTCCTGTGCCCTGTGTGGCTGTCAGGAATTCAGTACGAAAGCCGATTAAACCGCGTGCAGGGATAATGTAATCCAGCCGAACACGGCCACGCCCATCTGGCTGCATATCGGCGAGTTCACCTTTGCGTTCACCGAGTTTCTCCATTACGGTGCCCTGGTGGTCTGTCTCAACATCGACTGTCAGCATTTCATAGGGCTCTTGCCGTTCCCCATCAACTTCATGAATGATGACTTCAGGGCGTGAGACACCGAGTTCAAAGCCTTCACGGCGCATATTTTCAATCAGTATGGAAAGATGCAATTCACCACGTCCGGAGATACGGAATTTGTCCGGGTCCTGAGTGTCTTCGACACGCAAGGCGACATTGTGCAGCAATTCTTTTTGCAGGCGGTCACGAATCTGACGTGAGGTAACAAATTTCCCTTCTTTGCCGGCAAAGGGTGAATTATTGACCTGGAAAAACATGCTGACTGTTGGTT
>JAUVSB010000071.1 GCA_030597275.1 Gammaproteobacteria bacterium | reverse complement strand
TTTGCGAGACCTTGTCCGAGCCATAATGCTGAGTAACATACTCAATCACCAGGTCACGTTTATCCATACAGAAATCAATATCGAAATCCGGCATAGAGACACGTTCAGGATTGAGAAATCGTTCGAACAACAAGCCGTGTTCAATCGGATCAAGCTCAGTAATGCCAAGGCAATAAGCCACCAGCGAACCTGCACCTGAACCTCGACCTGGACCTACAGGAATATCATGATCTTTGGCCCATTGAATAAAATCAGCAACGATAAGGAAATAACCAGGAAAGCCCATACCTGTAATGACATCAAGCTCCATATCAAGTCTTTGCTGGTAGGGTTCGCGATCAACTTCACCCTTTATTTTCTGCAGAATTCTGCTTAGACCCTGATTAGAATCATCAATCAACACCTGGTTAACATCCTGCCCTTCTTTGACAGGAAACTCAGGCATAAAATTCTTGCCCAGAGTAAGATGACAATTGCAGCGCATGGCGATATGGTAACTATTCTCTATCGCTTCGGGTATGTCAGCGAAGAGTTCTGCCATCTCAGACGTTGAACGAAAATATTGCTGTTGACTGTAGAGTTTTGGGCGGCGCGGATCATTCAATACGCGACTATCCTGAATACAGACGCGAATATCATGTATCTCATAATCTTCTGTGCTGGTGAAGCGAACATCATTTGACGCCACTAGCGGAATGCCCCGACGTAGTGCCAGGGCCATTGCCTTATTGACATGTTCTTCATCGCCTAAACGTCCGGTACGCTGCAACTCCAGGTAGAACCTGTCTCCAAACAGCTCAAGATATTCATCTACCAGCTGCTCGATCTGCTTTTCAGAACCATGCAACAAGGCATTGCCTATCTCGCCGCGAGTCGCAGCAGACAGGGCAATCAGTCCATCGCTATGCTTAGCCAGTTCCCGTTTGGAAATACAGGCGTGGCCGCCAAGGTGTTGGCCATGGCGAAAGGCCTCTGAGAGTAAATGTGTCAGGTTGCGATAACCCTGTTCATTCTGGCACAACAAAACCAGGCGATATGGTTTTCCCGGTTGCTCAGGCCGTTCAATCCATACATCAGAACCTAGTATTGGCTTAATTCCTGCCGCTACAGCAGCCTTGTAAAATTTAACCACCGCGAACACATTGGATAAATCTGTAACAGCGACAGCAGGCATATTCTGATCACTCGTCGCTTTGACTATGTCGCCGATCCTCAAGACACTGTCCACCAGCGAATATTCAGAGTGAAGATGAAGATGCACAAATGGTTTGTTTATTGCTTGATCAGTCATTAGCAATCACGCAGGATTCATCACATTTCTAACCGGGGCAAAGCTTTGCCTATGACAGGGTGTAACGCCATATTTGATCAATGCTTCACGATGTTTCCGGGTAGGGTAGCCTTTGTTGCTGTCAAAACCGTATAGTGGATATTTTTGATGCAATTCAGCCATCAAATTATCCCGGTAAACTTTTGCGATAATGGATGCTGCAGAAATTTCAGGCACCAGCCCGTCCCCACCAACAATTGCCTCTGCCTCACAGGGGAACTGTGGCAAACGGTTTCCATCAACCAGAACTTTTCCCGGTATGGTATCAAGTCCGGCTACCGCTCTTTGCATTGCGAGCATGGTCGCCTGCAGTATGTTTAGCTGATCAATCTCATGCACCTCGGCCCTGCCAATTGAGAAACTCAGTGCATGTGCACGGATTTCCTGATCAAGCTGCTGACGTTTTTTTTCACTTAGTCGCTTTGAGTCATCGAGCTTGTCAATAATATGCCTGCTGTCCAGTATTACTGCAGCCGTCACTACTGGCCCGGCGAGTGGGCCGCGTCCTACTTCATCCACCCCTGCAACCAGTAACTGGGTCATGATTTATTTCCTGTCTTTGCAGCTAAGCCCAGCATCTCTAGTACTGACTCAGCTGCAAGACGATCGGAGTCAAGATCAAGACTTTGCCTGATCTGTAGAAAAGCCTGTTTTACTTTTTTTACCTGGGTATCATCATCAAGATAACGGCTTATCTCAAGCACCAGGTTATCAGCAGTACAGTTTTCCTGCATCAGCTCTGGAACCAGTCTGTAGCCAGCAAGATTATTCGGCATGGAAAAATACTTCACATGAGCTAACAACTGCACCATGGTTTTGGTCAACCAGGAAACCTTGTAAGCGACAACAACCGGTCGACCTACAACCGCAGCCTCTAAAGCTGCAGTTCCTGAGGCGAGCATGAGAATATCAGCACTTGCCATTACATCTCTTGAATGTCCTGTGACACAGACAAGATCAAGATCATTCAAGCCTGTTTTCTTTAGTTCATTTTTAAACAGTTTCATCAAAGAGGAATTTGGCATTACCGTGACAAACTGCAAACCCGGGTATTTTTCTGCAAGTATTGCAGCGGCATTAAGAAATATTCCTGCCATACGCTGAATCTCACCAGTGCGGCTGCCTGGCAGCAGCGCGATTATTTTTTTATCCGCAGTAAGGCCAAAGGTCTTTTTTAGTAGTTTGATATCGGGCTTTCTGTCGATATCCCTTACCATTGGGTGACCAACTAATGTTGCGTTTATTTTATACTGCCGATAAAAATCAAGCTCAAAAGGAAACAGAACCAGAATTCTATCGATGGCACGACGCATTCCCCTGAGACGATATTTTCGCCACGCCCAGACTGTTGGACTGACATAGTGCAAAACAGGAATTCCAGCTTTGTGTAATTTCTTCTCTAGCCCCAGGTTAAAATCTGGAGCATCTACACCGATAAACAAATCTGGTGGATCAGAAAGAAAATGCCGCACCAGGCTTCGACGGATATGAAGAATTTCCCGTATCCTGCCGAAAAGGCCATCCAGCCCCATGAGTGTCAGCTTTTCCATCGAGTAGAGACTTTGGCAAGCCTGCTCCTGCATCAATGGACCTGCAATGCCGGTGAATTCAAATGTATAGGGGTATTTCTTTAGTTCACGAATAAGACCAGCAGCAAGCAGGTCACCTGAAACTTCACCAGCGACAATTCCTATTTTAAAATTTTTTCTACCTTGCATGGCATCGTTTCAGCGAACGACACCCCTGTCACTGGAAACAAGAAAATCAGCAAAGACTTTTACATTCTCATCGTTCAAAGCTAATTTATTAATCTCATCAATAGCATCCTGGAAACTAAGCTCAGAGCGGTAAAGAGTACGATATGCATTTTTTAATGATGAAATGGCATCTTCATCAAAACCACGTCGTTGCAGGCCTTTGACATTAATTCCAAATGGCCTGGCAGTATTTCCAGCAACCTTAAGGAATGGTGGAATATCTTTAAATGAGACAGCACCTATTCCCGTCATAACATGTGCCCCGATCTTGCAAAATTGATGTATCAGGGTAAAACCACCAAAGATAACCTGATCACCAACGACTACATGGCCAGCAAGACTGGAACCATTAGCAAAAATAATTTTGTTACCGAGTATGCAGTCATGGGCAATGTGTACGTAGGCCATTAAAAAATTATCATCACCGATTTGAGTAATACCGCCGCCTTCTACTGTGCCTGTGTGTATGGTGCAAAACTCGCGGATGGTATTATTATCGCCAATACGTAATTCAGTTGGCTCATTCTTATAACCTGTACTTTGTGGTACTTCACCAACCGATGCGTATTGAAAAATGTGATTATTTTTCCCGATGCGGGTATGTCCGGTCAGAGTGACATGGGGGCCTATTTTTGTACCATCCCCAATCTTTACATCTTTGCCTATAATAGAAAAATGTCCGATTGAGACATCATTTCCTATTTCAGCACCTTCCTCAATGATGGCATGAGGTGAGATCACTCAGACCTCCCTTGCGGTAAACATCAAATCCGATGAAGTGCAACGCTCACCACCAACGGTAATCACGACAGAGCAAAACCACATCCCCCGTGCCTTCTTTGTCAGTTTGACATCAACTTTTAACTGGTCACCAGGCTCTACAGGCCGCTTGAAACGAACTTTATCGACGCCGACGAAATAGTAGACAAGATTACTGTCACCACCTTTTACATCAGAACTAATCGCTGCCAGCAGGGCTGCTGCCTGTGCCATGACCTCAATAAGCAAAACCCCTGGCATAACAGGCCGACTGGGATAGTGGCCAGGAAAAAAGGGTTCGTTGTAGGTCACATTCTTGATCGCAGTCAATGAAACATCTTTTTCAAAGTCCGTGACACGATCAATCAGCAGGAAGGGGTATCTATGTGGTAGATACTTGAGGATGTCATGTATATCAAATGTGTTCATTTATCTGGCCTTTTATTGTTCTTTCTTCGTCAGCTCTCTGACTTGCTTGAACAGTGAATTAAGTTGTTTGAATCGCATCGCATTTTTTGACCAGCTGCGAGTATCCTCAAGTAAGATACCTGATGAATAAACCCCGGGCTGAGTAATACTGGAACGCACAGCGGCCTGGCCAGTAAAGTGAGCATCGTCACAAATCTCAATGTTATCAGCAACCCCTACTTGTCCGGCAAACGTGCAGCGCTTACCTATATGGGTACTTCCTGCAATAGCAACACATGCTGCTATTGCTGTATCATCACCAATACTGACATTGTGAGCAATGTGGACAAGATTATCCAGTTTCACACCATTGCCTATTGATGTATCACCCAGAGCACCGCGATCTATCGCTGTATTTGCCCCGATGCAAACATCATTACCTATTACTACTTTACCCAGTTGAGGCACGGGCAGCCAATGGTCACCATCACGCGCATGTCCAAAACCCTCTGCACCAATCACACATCCACTATGCAGGACGCAGTCTTTGCCCAGAGAAGTTCCATGACACAGAGTGACATTATTTTTTAGCACAGAGCCTTGTTCAATAATGACACCCTCGCCAATATAGCAACCCGCACCAATTTCACAATTAGCTGCAATACTAGCTAATTTTTCTATGATGACATACTCGGCAATACTTGCCGATTCATGAACCATTGCCTGCGCATGAACAACTGCAGAAGTATGAGTACCTGCTGGCTTTCGGCTAGCGGGGTGTAATAAATGAGCAATTCGTGTGAAGGCCAGATGCGGGTCTTCACTTAACAAGGCATTGCCACTGTAGTGCTCAGACAAGCCGGGATCTAATATGACTGCAGTAGCGCAGGTTTTCTCAAGTTCAGCCAGGTGGCGACGACCTGTACAGAAGCTGATGCTGCCAGGGCCTGCATCCTGAAGATTGGCTACAGTACTAATTTCTGCTTCTGCCTGTCCCTTCAGTTCAAGGTCGAATCTTCGTGCTAATTCAGATAACTGAAAGCTCACCGTACAGTAAGATCTTACTTGCTGCTAAGTTTTTTTAGAACCAGGTCAGTAATGTCTGCCTTATCACTAACGTGCAGAACACCTTCAGCAAGAATGATATCAAAGTTATTTTCTTTACCTACCTCATTGACGGCTTCCCGTACTACCTTTTGCAGAATTTTTAACTTTTCATTTCGACGCAGATTAATATCTTCATTAAATTCATCCGCCTCACGTTTGAGACTGCGCTGGAGCTTGGTGATTTCCGCCTCTTTCTTTGACCTTTCTGAAGCCTTCATCACCAGGGCATTTTTTTCGAGGTCATTCTCAAGTCCTTGTATCTTCTTTTGTTTTTTGCGCAGAGCGTTGCTCCGAGGGCTAAATTCTGCCTCAATTTTCTTTGCAGCGGCCTCACCCTGCGGAGCTTTTTCGATCACTTTGCCCAGATTGACAAAACCAACCTTCATCTGAGCATAAGAAGCAGCAGGAAAAAGAGTCAGCGCAAGGGCCAGAAATGTCACTAATTTAATATTTTTAAACATTTTTTTCATTTCTCTATAAATTACAGATTCAGGTCGATAGTTTAATTGAATCCCCTACCAATTGTGAACTGAAATTTCTCCAGATCATCGCCTTCTTCGTCGTTAATTGGAAGCGCATAACTGAGAGAAAGTGGACCAACCGGTGAATACCAGAACAGACCAACACCATAGGAGTAGCGTAAGGCATTGAAATCTATATCTTCCCGCTGACCAAACACCATGCCGCCATCGACAAATAATGACAGGCGTTTATCCTTTTTCTCACTACCGGGGAACGGTATTAGTACATCAACACCTCCGACAACCCGCTTACTACCACCAAATGGGTCGCCGTTACTGTCACGCGGGCCAAGAGACCGGGCCCTGTAACCTCTGACTGAACTGCTGCCACCGGCATAGTAGTTTTTGTAGAACGGGAAAATAACCGTGTCACCGTAGGAATCGCCATAACCAAGATCCCCACTGAACTTCAGCACCACTTCACTGATAGTTGGCAAATGCCAGGAAAGATTTAAGCCGGTTTTGTAATAGTCGATATCACTGCCCGGTATTGAAGTTTCACCCAGCAGCCTGAAATTAAACCCGCTAGTAGGATAAAGAATACTATCCCTGGTGTCATGGCTCCAGCTGGCGGTCGTCTTCAGGTACCAGTCATCGGGATGTACCGCAATATAGGCAAGAATTTCATCAGGTGTGCCATCTGTTGCAGAAAGCTTGCTGCGATCAGGACCAAAGCTGAAAGTAAAATTATTATGTTCTGATAGTGGTACCCGGTAGTTTATACCAAGGCTGAGCGTCTCATTTATGTATCTGGATAAATCAGCTTCTGCGGCATCGATATCTGTCCAGGTCACATAAAAGCCCCGGCTAACACCGTTGACCGTATAGTAAGGATTAAAATACCGTATTCTGGCTGACTTGGTAATCTTGGAAGTATCAATACTAAAATCCAGTTCTTTGCCTGAACCAAACAGGTTTTTCTGATTAATACTGGCCTGCAGTAAAATACCATCTGATTCGGAGTAACCAAGACCAAACATCATACTGCCCGTCTGCTGCTCCTTGACCCGTACATTGACATCAACCTGGTCTTCGGTTCCAGGCACCGCCGGAGTCTCAATATTGACGTCTTCAAAAAAGCTCAGGCGAGTCAGTCGAACTTTTGACCTCCTGACATCTTTTGTCGATAACCATCCGCCCTCAATCTGTCTCATTTCACGCCGGATAACCTCATCCCGGGTGGTGGTATTGCCTGATATATTGATACGACGAACATACACTCTTTTCGATGGATCAATCGCAAAGACAAATGATACAGTGCGGTTTTCCTTGTCTATATC
>JAUVSB010000098.1 GCA_030597275.1 Gammaproteobacteria bacterium | reverse complement strand
TAGCCTTTGACTTCGCCACCAAACTTCTTCGCCAGTACCGTTGTCAGCGCCGCTGTCAGCGTGGTCTTGCCATGATCTACATGACCAATTGTGCCCACGTTTACATGGGGCTTCGTACGTTCAAATTTTTCCTTGGACATGCCTTATTCCTCGACCTAATCGTATATATCTGTGGTTAATCGTTTACTATCTTTTGTTCTGGATGATAGCTTCAGCAACATTGTTTGGAGCTGCAGCGTACTTCTTAAATTCCATCGAATAATTTGCCCTGCCCTGTGAAGCTGAACGCAATGACGTTGCATAACCAAACATTTCCGACAAGGGGACTTCACAACGGATGACCTTACCGGAAGGACTATCTTCCATGGACTGGATTATGCCGCGGCGTGACGATACATCACCGTTGACATTACCCATGTATTCTTCTGGCGTAACAATCTCCACCGCCATTATTGGCTCCAGCAACTGAGGGTCACCCAGCCTGAATGCTTCTCTAAAACAAATCGACGCAGCAGCCTTAAATGCATGCTCTGACGAATCCACTTCATGAAATGAACCATCATAGAGTGCAACATTGACATCAACTACTGGAAAGCCTGCAATGACGCCTGATTTAATGGTGTCTTCAATACCTTTTCTTACAGCTGGTATAAACTCTCTCGGCACCGCACCGCCTTTGATTTCATCAAAGAATTCGAAATCAGTACCCGGCTGCTGTGGTTCAAGACGAAGATAAACATGACCATACTGACCGCGGCCACCAGACTGTTTGGCATACTTGTGCTGATGCTCAACAGTTTTACGTATGGTTTCACGATAGGCCACCTGTGGTTTACCCACATTGGCCTCAACACCAAATTCACGCTTCATGCGATCAATAATAATATCCAGGTGCAACTCGCCCATGCCGGAAATAATAGTTTGACCGGACTCATGGTCTGTGTGCACATGAAATGATGGGTCTTCCTGTGCCAACTTGGCCAGTGCAATACCCATTTTCTCCTGATCCACCTTGGTTAACGGCTCAACAGCCTGCGAAATAACCGGTTCAGGGAATTCCATTTTTTCCAGCGTAATAATATCACTAGTCGAACACAGTGTATCACCCGTAGTGATATCCTTAATACCTACCGCAGCGGCTATATCACCCGCTCGCACTTCTTTAATTTCTTCCCGCGAATTGGCATGCATCTGTAAAATACGCCCGATACGCTCTTTCTTGTGCTTAACCGGGTTAAACACGGTGTCACCAGACTTCATTACACCGGAATAAACTCGGAAAAAGACCAGCTGACCAACAAAAGGGTCGGTCGCAATCTTGAATGCCAGTGATGCAAAAGGTGCATCATCATCGGCTGGACGTTCTGCCTCAGTTCCATCCTTATCATCAAGGATACCTTTGATAGCAGGCACATCCTGAGGTGAAGGCATGAGGTCAATAATTCCGTCCAGCATCGCCTGCACACCCTTATTCTTGAATGCAGAACCACAGAAAACACAAACAATCTCATTTGCCAGCGTCTGTAAGCGCAGGCCTTCCAGTATATCTTCTACTGACAGCTCACCCTCTTCCAGGTACTTGTCCATCAGCCCTTCATTTGCTTCAGCTGCTGTCTCAACCAGGGCATCATGGTATTCCTGGCACTGATCGATCATATCTGCTGCAATCTCGCGTTCTTCGAAATTGGAGCCCATGTTCTCTTCTTCCCAGTATATCGCTTTCATGCGAACCAGGTCGACTATGCCTTCAAAATTCTCTTCTGCACCAATTGGCAATTGTACCGGCACCGCATTGGCACCCAGACGTTCTTTCAGCTGACCAACCACACGCAGGAAGTCTGCTCCGGCACGATCCATCTTGTTAACAAAGGCCATACGCGGCACTTTGTATTTATTCGCCTGGCGCCAGACGGTTTCAGACTGCGGCTCAACACCACCTACTGCACAAAATACAGCACAGGCACCGTCGAGTACGCGTAATGAGCGTTCAACTTCGATAGTAAAATCCACGTGACCAGGAGTATCAATAATATTAATACGATGCTCTTCCTTGTCCTTGCGCATGCCGCTCCAGAAACAGGTGGTTGCAGCTGAGGTAATAGTAATACCACGCTCCTGCTCCTGCTCCATCCAGTCCATCGTCGCTGCACCATCATGCACTTCACCGATTTTGTGCGAAATACCGGTGTAATACAGAACACGTTCTGTAGTCGTCGTTTTTCCCGCATCAATATGAGCCATGATGCCGATGTTACGATAACGCTTGATGGGAGTCTTGCGTGCCACTTGGTAACCTTGATTCAATCCTTTCAACTAAAATCTTGTCTGTTTATGTCGCTTAGAAGCGGAAATGCGAGAACGCTTTATTGGCTTCTGCCATACGATGTGTATCTTCACGCTTTTTCACTGCTGTACCACGTCCTTCAAAGGCATCCATCAACTCACCTGCCAGACGCATACCCATGGATTTTTCACCACGTGAACGAGAAGCTTCGACCAGCCAGCGCATTGCCAGGGCTGTACGGCGACTGGGACGCACTTCAACCGGGACCTGGTAGGTCGCACCGCCAACGCGACGAGATTTAACCTCGACGGTAGGACGGACATTTTCTAATGCAGTTTCAAACACTGCAATCGGGTCACTATTTCCGCGCTCGATGATCAGATCCAACGCACCATATGTTATTTTTTCAGCCGTCGACTTTTTGCCATCAAGCATCAAAATATTGACGAACTTAGCCAGTGTTTCACTGCCAAATTTAGGATCAGGCAGAATCTGGCGCTTGGGTACTTCTCTTCTTCTAGGCATGGGTTAAATCCGTATATCTATATGTATATGCTGTATTTTCAGTAAATTCTTTTTTACGATTTTGGACGCTTGGTACCGTATTTTGAACGACCCCTGCGACGATCTGCGACACCTGCAGTATCCAGTGTTCCACGAACCGTGTGATAACGCACACCAGGTAAATCCTTCACACGACCACCACGTATCAGTACGACCGAGTGCTCCTGCAGGTTATGCCCTTCACCACCGATATAACTACTGACTTCAAAGCCGTTGGTGAGCCTGACACGAGCCACTTTACGCAGCGCAGAGTTAGGTTTCTTCGGCGTCGTAGTATAAACACGCGTACACACTCCACGACGCTGCGGACAGGCCATTAAAGCGGGTACATTTGACTTTTTTGTCTGACGCTGACGCGGCTTACGCACCAGCTGATTAACTGTTGGCATTCAATATTCTCCAGCCCAAAACAAGACACAGGCCGGTGAAAAATCTCCGGCCTGCGAAAAGAGGGGGAATTCTAGGGACATCGGCCCCCGCTGTCAAGACAGATTTACTAACAATTAAGGGCTAGTGTTAGTAAATATCACATCATGCTGATATTGCTGTCTCATCCCCTTCGGATACATCGGTTTCAGTGGGGCTGGCACCGCTGACGAACTGCTCCAGTGCCAGTTTCTCTTCCGCTTCACGTTTTTTCCTCTGCTGACGCTCCTGGTGATAAGCCAGGCCCGTTCCTGCAGGAATCAGGCGTCCTACTATGACATTCTCTTTCAGCCCGCGTAATGAGTCTGTTTTTCCAATAATGGAGGCTTCGGTCAGGACACGCGTTGTTTCCTGGAAGGATGCCGCTGAAATAAATGATTCGGTTAACAGGGATGCCTTGGTGATACCCAGCAAGTTACGCTCTACTATGGCTTCTTTCTTGCCTTCAGCCAGCATTCTGTCATTTTCTTCCAGCAAGGTAGTACGTTCCAGCTGTTCGCCCGGCAGCAGCAGGGTGTCACCCGGATCAATTACCGTCACTTTACGCAGCATTTGGCGGACAATAACCTCAATGTGCTTATCGTCAATCTTAACGCCCTGCAGACGGTAAACATCCTGCACCTCGGCGACAATGTAATTCAGTAGCTCCGGCACACCTTTCAGACGCAATATGTCGGCGGCTATAGGAGCGCCTTCTACCAGAACATCACCTTTAATAACGGATTCACCTTCAACCACCGAAAGTGGGCGTCCTTTGGCGATCAGGAATTCATGGTTTTCACCCTCTTCATCGGTAATGACCAGGCGTTGCTTGCCTTTCGTTTCCTTACCAAACGAGATGACGCCACCGACTTCTGCGAGAATTCCCGGCTCTTTCGGTTTGCGTGCTTCAAACAACTCGGCAACACGCGGAAGACCACCGGTAATATCACGGGTCAGCTTTCCTTCTCGTGGGTTCTTAGCCAGAATATCGCCGACCATTACTTTACTGCCATCGTCAACCATCAAAATGGCATTGCCCGGCAGGAAGTATTTAGCCGGTATTTCTGTACCCGGGAAATTAAGCGGTTCACCCTTCTTGTCCACCAGCATAATTGCGGGCTTTAGATCAGCCGCAGCTGCAGAACGCTGTGCCAGATCGGTGATCACGTAACGAGTCAAACCTGTAATATCGTCAGACTGCTTCTTGAAGGTGACATCTTCAACCATATCAATAAAGCTAATCTTACCCGTAGCTTCAGCGACAATTGGATGTGTATGAGGATCCCATTCGGCGATAATATCCCCGGATTTGATTTTCTGCCCGTCCTTAATCGACAGCTCTGCACCGTATGGAATTTTGTGCTTTTCACGATTCGCACCGCGTTTGTCTTGAACAATTAATTCACCGGAACGAGAAATTGTCACCAGGTTTCCCCTGGTATTTTTCACGTGTTTGACATTATGCAGATGTATGGTACCGCTATTTTTCACTTCAACATTACTGACTGCAGCTGAACCCGTTGCTGCACCGCCGATATGGAAGGTACGCATGGTTAACTGAGTACCCGGTTCACCAATTGATTGTGCGGCAATAACACCAACAGCTTCACCGGTTGTTACCAGATGCCCTCGTCCCAGGTCCCGCCCGTAACAGGTGGCGCAGATGCCATAGCGGGTTTCACAGGTTACCGGTGAACGGACGAGTACTTCGTTGATAGAGTTTTCATCAAGCAGTGCAATATCCTTCTCATCCAGCATCTTGCCCTTTTCAATAAGGGTACCCTTAGCTTCCGGATTGAGTATATCTGCCACCACGACACGGCCAAGAACCAGATCAGACAATGGAACAACCACTTCACCACCTTCAACCAGGGTTTCTTTCACCACACCCTGCTCGGTACCACAATCATCTTCAACGACCACAAGGTCCTGACATACGTCTACCAGACGACGTGTCAGGTAACCTGAGTTAGCCGTTTTCAACGCAGTATCTGCCAGTCCCTTACGTGCACCGTGAGTAGAAATAAAGTACTGCAATACGTTTAGACCTTCACGGAAGTTAGCCGTAATCGGTGTTTCAATAATAGATCCATCCGGTTTGGCCATCAGGCCACGCATACCGGACAGCTGCCTAATCTGTGCATGTGAACCACGCGCACCGGAGTCGGCCATCATATAAATCGAATTAAATGATTCCTGTTCAACAGTTTCACCTGCTTCATTGGTGAATGTATCCGTACCCAGCTGAGCCATCATTTCATTGGCGACTTTTTCACTGGTATGTGTCCAGATATCAACAACCTTGTTGTATC
>JAUVSB010000128.1 GCA_030597275.1 Gammaproteobacteria bacterium | reverse complement strand
TTTGAACGTGAAGACGCCCCGGATATCTATCAGGTTACCCATGGCCAGCTGTGGGATATCTGGAATTTTTCAACTGCAGAAGATGGTAACAATTTGCAAGGCCTTGAATTCAATTATCAATTAAACCAGATCAACCTGATTATCGGATATTTAAATGATTTGAGCGATACAGCAGAAGAGAATTCCGTAGAGCTTGCCGCCGAAATCAAGGCGACGAAAGAGCTGGATATCACGCTTGGTTTAATAACCCAGGATCAAAATCTTGAAACTATGTTCGATATCTGTGCCAGTTACAAAATAAATAAATGGCTGTTTGCAGGTGAGATAATCATTGCAGACGAACAGGTTGATAACGCACTTATGCTTATGACCAACTTTCAAATTAATGATAAATTTTCTGCTACTGCTCGTTATGATCTGGTGAACTATGAGAATACTTTTTTGGCTGATGACACTTCTTCTCTGACTCTTGCCGGGCTTTACAGTATTTCGAAGAACCTGTTTGCCAATGCTGAAATCCGTTTTAATGATGACGATAATAAAACTGCAGTACGGATAGCTGGTGAGGGAGATGGCACAACGGCACGTTTGGAGTTACTGGCAACTTTCTAAATTATCAGTCTTATAGTAGTTAATTAAGGCAAACAACCAGGGGCCCGTCGGATTTAGCATACAAGAGTAGTATTGATGAGATCATCACAACTAGAACTCGAATCATTCAAGTTTATCCACTCACATCTTGTCCGGGCAGGTGTCGTGATAGCATTGCTGGTCTTCTCCCTGATTGCCTTCGCAGATGAACTGGAAGTGGCAGCAGATTCTCTGGACTGGTTGCAACTCGGACTCGGCCTGTTTGGCGGGCTTGCCCTTTTTCTCAGTGGTCTACAGCTACTTTCGGATGGCATGAAGAAAGCGGCGGGGCAAACACTGACTACTGTTCTGGGTAGCCTTACCACAAACCGCTTTATGGGCGCACTAACGGGAGCCTTCGTCACTGGCATACTCAATTCCTCGACGGTGACCACCTTACTGATCGTGGGTTTCATTAGCAGTGGCATGATGACCCTGGCACAGTCAGTCGGGGTGATCATGGGTGCTAACATTGGCAGCACGGTAACAGCCCAGTTACTGGCCTTCAACCTGTCAGCCTATTCACTTGGCCCGGTTGCCATCGGTTTTTTCATGTTATTCAGCGGTAAACGCGAGAAGGTTAAATACTACGGCATGATGATCATGGGCATCGGCCTGGTATTCTACGGCATGGGGCTGATGGGTGATGCGATGACACCGCTTCGAAGTTATCAACCCTTTCTGGATATTCTGCAAAGCCTGGAACGGCCGGCGGCAGGCATTTTCGCCGGGGCAGCGTTCACCGCCATCGTACAATCATCCGCTGCCACGGTGGGTATTGCCATTGCCATGGCCAGTGAGGGCCTGCTTGGACTTCCTGCAGGTATTGCCCTGGCGCTTGGAGCAAACATCGGCACGGCGGTGACTACTGCGCTGATGGGCATCCTCAGCAGTAAAACCACGGACGCCGTGCGTGCATCGGTTGTGCATGTCGCCTTCAATGTTGTCGGTGTTCTGCTGTGGCTGCCTTTAATCTGGCTGCTGGTTGACATCGCAATCTGGATCTCGCCATCAAGTCCGGAAATGGAGGGTACAGCCAGGGCGGCATCAGAAGTACCTCGCCAGATTGCCAACGCAAACACCTTCTTCAACATCGCCAATACCCTGTTGTTTATCGGTTTCACTGGCTTGTTCGCCCGACTGGCACAATGGCTGGTACCCGAACGCGCGCCCCGCGAGGGTGTTATTATCGAGCCCAAATTCCTCAATGATTCGGCCCTTGCTGTACCGTCAGTGGCGCTTCAACAGGTACGCATGGAACTGGGGCGTATCGGGGAAATAACGCTTGGTATGCTGCAGGACATCAGGCCGGCATTCAGGGATCGTGATATGGAGTCTCTCGCAGATATTGCCCGTCGTGATGATGAAGTCGATATCCTTGAGGTGGAAATACTTAGTTACCTTGGGAAAATTCGTCAGAAAGCACTCACAGAAGATGAAAGCCTGGCTTTTCAGGGTTTGATGACAGCCACAGATAATATGGAGAGCCTGGCAGATATCATCGAGACAGATCTTGTTTCTCTGGGACGTAAGGCAGCCAGCATGACTGCTATATCCGGAGATGAAACACTGGAGTTGTTACTGGAATTCTATACGACCGTATGCAAATCTGTGGAAATGACGGTACAGGCGGTTCGCGATAACGACCAACGGGCCGCTGAATCGGTATTGATGATGAAGCACGAGATTAGAGAACAGTCGGAACGTCTGTTGGCCCGAAAAGCGCAGCGGCTCACAGCGGAGGATCAGGGTTATCTGGAGTTGGTGAGAATGGAAATGTCATTCGTCAATCAGATGCGTCGAATCTACACACTGAGCAAACGTATTGCAAAGGTCGTACTGCCACCGGTGCTTGCCCAACGCGATTAAAAACAGGAGGGCATCCTTTAAGAAATTTAATGCTTAAGCTCATTTGTGTCTGTTGACGTTCGCTATTGCCTGCATTTTCGCTGTCGAAACAAATATACGAAGGTCTGATATCTATGTGCAGTAACTCAAATTAAAAACTTACAGTCACCTCACTGTGCGCTGTCTCTGATCTCTATTCGTGGAAATCGGTGACACCCATTATTTGTCCTATCTAAAAGATCCTGTCTATCACTTTGATTGTAAATAGGTTAACGTCTGAATGAGATGATGAAAATGATGATGGCGATGATACTGAAAAGTAAAGCTGTTCTCCTGCCAGCAAAGCTACTGTTTTGCTTGTTTCTCATATCAGTCATTATTCCATTACAGGCCAGTCCTGAACTACAGCCACTCGACAATCAGCTCAAGCAGCATCCTTCACCTTATCTGGCATTGCATGGTTATGACCCGGTAAATTGGCAGGACTGGGGGGCTGCCGTGGTTAAACGTGCCAAAGCCGAAAACAAACTGATCTTTATCTCCAGTGGCTATTTTTCCTGTCATTGGTGTCATGTTATGCAACGCGAGAGTTATTCCGATCAGGGCGTCGCTGACCTGCTGAATCAACTGGCCATACCGGTGAAAGTCGATCGTGAATTACAACCTGCATTAGACAGCTGGCTGATTGATTTTACGCAACGCACTAACGGGCATGCCGGCTGGCCGCTTAATGTATTCCTGACACCAGATGGTTACCCGCTAATTGGCACGACTTACCGGCCAAAAAAAGATTTTTCTAAATTACTGAGCCAGTTACAAATACGCTGGAATAAAGACGAAAAATATCTCAGAGCCGTAGCACTCAAAAGTTTTCAATCCATGAAACCCGAGCCACAAAGTCATTCGGGTAAACCGCCAAAACCTGAAATGGACAAAACCATGGCGCAGTTACTGATTCGCCATACATTGCAATCCGGGGATGAAACTGCTGGTGGATTTGGACAACAAAACAAGTTCCCCATGTCACCACAACTCAGCAACCTGATCAAAATTCAGGCCAGTTTCCCGGATGAAAAACTCGCTGAATTTATCAAACTGACACTCGATCAGATGGCGCAGCTGGGATTACGTGACCACATCGGCGGCGGCTTTTTTCGTTACACTGTTGACCCGGCATGGGATACCCCGCATTTTGAAAAAATGCTGTATGACAATGCGCAACTGATTGGTATTTACCTGTCTGCCGCAGAAGTTTTTCATCGACCCGCCTATCAACAGGTAGCACTGGACACGCTGGATTTTGTTATTGAAACTATGTCTGGGCCAAATGGTGGCTATTTCGCCAGCCTGTCTGCGGTGGATAATCACAACATCGAGGGTGGTTATTACCTGTGGCAGGTCGATGAATTAAAGTCGATCCTTGATGCTGATGAGCTGGAAATTGTCAGCCTTATCTGGGGTGTTAAAGGCAGTCCTGATCTTGAGGCGGGTTTTCATCTTAAG
>JAUVSB010000131.1 GCA_030597275.1 Gammaproteobacteria bacterium | reverse complement strand
TGTTCATTGCACCACTGGCTATAATTATCTTGCTGTCGCTGTTTGCGTGTATCAATAATTCCTTTCTGCACACCATCACTGACGCCATAGACGGCAGCTGGTGGCGGTGATTGTTCCAGTGGATCAACAATCTGCATCGCCACCACATCGTTATGCTGCCGCAAGCGTAATAGCTGGGCTTTCGTCTCCTCATTAATATTATAAAAATCACTGAGGATAAAAATAAGACTGCCAGGTTTAGTAACCCGACGGCATCGTTTTAACGCACTATCAAGGTCATTGCTTTCAGTGTTTGTAAATGACTCCTGTATACCTTGCAATGGATCGGTAGCCTGTACCAACAGACGAAACAGGTGTAAGGCACCCTTAGCGCCTCCTCGAGGTTGTAACTCCTGGTGTTTGCCATTGAAAATCAGTCCACCAATACGATCACCGTTTGCTACGGCTGCCCATGCAATAAGCGCGGCGATGCGTGCAGCCATAACGGACTTGAAAGCTCCCTTTGTAGCAAAAAACATCCCGGGGTTCAGGTCAAGCAGTAACATAACCGGTCGCTCACGTTCTTCTTCATACATCTTCACATAGGGAATACCGGCACGGGCGGTTACACGCCAGTCCATACTGCGTATGTCATCACCAGGCTGATAAGCACGAGATTCCTGATAATCCATTCCTCGACCACGAAAACGCGATGCATGGGCGCCGGTTATAGAACTATTTTTTACCCGGGTAGATGTCAGACTAATACCTTTGATCGATGACTTTAGTGAAATCAGCTCACCGATACTTACGGCTACAGCCGATTGCTTGTCTGATCCATGTGGTTTTTTGGAAGTATTTGACTGATGGGGGTCGGAAGCCTGTGCCCTACCAGACCCAAGCCATTGCTGAAAATTTTTCAACATCAGGAAACGGGTACCCGCCTGATCAGCTCACGGATGAAATCATCAGGCGAAATACCTTCAGCCTCAGCCTCAAAGGACAACAATACGCGATGCCGCAACACGTTATGAATGACCGACTGAACATCTTCAGGTGATACATAGTCTCTCTGCTGCAACCAGGCATGTGCCCGGGCACAGCGGTCCAGGGCTATCGTTCCACGTGGGCTGGCTCCATAGTTGACCCAGCGGGCCAGGTCTTCACCGTAGGCAGACGGGTTACGACTGGCAATAACCAGTTGTACCAGGTAGTCTTCAACGGCCTCCGCCATGTGCAGATCCAGCACCTCGGTTTGCGCCTGCTGCAACTGATCCTTGGTCAAAATAGTGTCAACATTGGTCCCATGATCATATTCAGCTCTTGCCTGTTCTTTGGCTAGTGCCAGTATCTGCTTCTCTGACTCTACTGCCGGGTAGTCGATGCTGATGTGCATCAGGAATCGATCAAGCTGTGCCTCTGGCAAGGGATAGGTGCCTTCCTGCTCTATCGGGTTTTGCGTCGCCATTACCAGGAATGGACGCTCAAGAGTATAGGTAGTCTGTCCAACCGTGACCTGGTGCTCACCCATGGCTTCCAGTAAAGCAGACTGCACCTTGGCCGGTGCACGATTGATTTCATCCGCCAGCAATAAATTGTGAAAAATCGGCCCGCGCTGGAACTTGAATTCACCTGTCTGTGGCCGATACACCTCGGTACCGGTCAAATCACCCGGCAATAAATCAGGTGTGAATTGCAGCCGATGAAAGTCACCTTCAATTCGTTTGGCCAGTTCTTTAATCGCGGTAGTCTTGGCCAGACCCGGTGCACCTTCCACCAGCAAGTGACCATCAGCAAGCAATGCAATGAGCAGGTTATCAACCAGCGCCCCCTGCCCTAATATTTTTTCACGTAGTTGCCTGCGCAACTCATTGAATGAGGTAAAAGCCGCTGTCGTTGCAGCTGTAGTATTTTCCTGCTGCACAGAATGTGAATCCATCAATAATCTCTCCTGTTTAAGAACATTTATTATGACCTAAACAGATCGTTTTTGTTCCTTCTTTATTTACGGTCATTGATATGATATTCAAGGGATATTGGTGTCTTGCATATCTCTATTCACCAATCCGGAATAACATCCAATTTAGTGGATCTAGATCAGGAGCACTCAGAATGAAAAATATACTTATCCCTGTCTGTATTTTTTCTGCCTTATTACCGCCATTATCCTGTGCTGATGATGTCATATCCCATCGTTACATTGGCATGGAACTAGCACGAGACCTCGTAAATGAAGCTATCTCTGTCTGCCGCAAAGACGGTTATCATGTCAGTGCCGTTGTCGTTGATCGTTTCGGTATTCTCCGCGCAGCGCTACGCGATGATATAGCCTCACGATTCACCTTGCAGATTGCCGAAGAGAAAGCCAATGCTGTCGTCATGGCCGGTATCCCCTCAGGACAGTTTCGCGATAAACGCGGTGATATTCGCCCTGAACTCAATCATATCAATGGTATCATCATGATGCAGGGCGGCCTTCCTATTAATGCAGGTGGAAGTCGAATTGGTGCTCTAGGAGTGAGCGGAGCACCCGGTGGAGAAAAAGATGAATTCTGCGCGGCAAAAGCTCTTGAAAAGATGATGGAACGGCTGGAGTTTGCTGATTAAGTAGATGTAGTAAATTACCGCTTTCGCTAATTAATCAGCAACCCGGGCTACAATCTTATATCCTTTGACTCTGTTCCTTGATATCTGAATTAAGTATGCGGTCATTGTCTGAATAGTCGACAGGAACCTCAATCAAGTGTACTCCAGCGGTGTTGTAGCACTCTTCGACCAGGGGAATTAGTGACTCTGCTGATTCGAGGCGATGTCCGGTTGCACCATAGCTGTTGGCATATTGGACAAAATCCGGATTCCCGTAATCGAGACCAAAATCATCAAAGCCCATATTGGCCTGCTTCCATTTGATCATTCCATAGGCATCGTCTTTGAGGACCAGCACAACAAGGTCAATACCCAGACGTACCGCCGTCTCCATTTCCTGTGAGTTCATCATGAAGCCCCCATCTCCGCAGATGGCCATCACTCGACGCTCCGGATGAACGATTTTGGCAGCCATGGCTGAAGGCAGGCCTGCACCCATGGTTGCCAGTGCATTATCGAGCAGGACAGTGTTCGGCATATGGGCTTTATAGTTACGGGCAAACCAGATCTTGTAGACACCATTATCGAGCGCGATGATTCCATCGTCGGGCATCACTTTCCGGATATCGGCAACCAGGCGCTGAGGGTAGACCGGGAAACGGCCATCTTCGCTGCCTTCAAGCAGATGTTTGTCCAGATGTGCTTTTACTTCCATGAACCTGGAGAAATCCCAGCTCTCTTGTGGAGTAATACGATCAGTCAGACGTTGCATACTGTTGGCAATATCACCAATCACTCCTTGCTGAGGATGATAAACAGGGTCGATGACCGCAGTAATGTAGTTGACGTGAATAACCTTAAAACCATCCTCTTCCATAAAAAAGGGTGGCTTCTCAACAACGTCGTGGCCGATGTTAATGATCAGGTCAGCTGCTTCGATGGCACGATGCAGATAGTCATTGGCGGAGAGCGCCGCATTACCCAGAAAAAGCGGATTACGTTCATCAACGACGCCTTTGCCCATTTGCGTACTGAAGAAGGGGATGCCCGTTTTCCTGATGAATTTCCCACGGGTAGCACTAATCTGCTTTCTGTTGGCGCCGGCGCCAATAAGCAGCAAGGGGTGCTTTGCCGCTTCAATCATCTCGATGGCAGCAGTAATGGAATGATCCGTTGCATGGGGTATGTCAAAACTGCTCCTGGCGATGACTTTTGAATCCGTTTCCTCACAGGCAATGTCTTCAGGCAGTTCAAGATGCGCTGCACCCGGTCGTTCACCTTCCGCATTGCGTATCGCCTCGCGCACCCTGGCAGGGATGTTATGGGCACTGCTGAGTTGATGGGTG
>JAUVSB010000096.1 GCA_030597275.1 Gammaproteobacteria bacterium | reverse complement strand
CCCGATATTTATAGCCATGTAGCCGCCAATGACAGCTGCAATCACTAGCAGTAGCCTTCCTTCTCCCTCATCAGTAGTAAACAGGATGAAAATGACGATTGCTATCAGGAATAGAACGCTGAAGCCTGACCGGGTTAGCTGTTGCTGGGTGTTTTCTTGCATTATGTCTTCTTGGTTCTAATTTTTTACAAAAGCAGCACGTGAAGGTTTAAATGTAGTAATGTTTGCTTATTGCGGCGAATAATCTACTATATGTCTGGTAGAGGGGAGTTCACTTCAGTAACCGTATTCTACAATAACTATTATAATAACTATTAATAAAAAAAGTGTTTTTATCAGAGAAAAAGCATGATTGTATACTTTGACCTGCAGCCCGAATACCGGAAAAAGTTTGCCGAGCTGCTGGACGCTACAGAGGATAATCTTGAGCCATTTTTCGGCAGTCTGGAAAGTGAAGTGGCCTGACACCTTGCTGCATTTCGATTTCAGAAATATTTCAATAATGTCCACTCCTGGTTATATAAAAAACACTTTATTTATTGCTGCAGTGTTAGCCCTGGTGTTAGTTCTGGCTATTGATAGCAGGCAATTATCTGACTGGAGCCTGGTACATCAAAAAACTACTGGCTCTGAGAACCAAAATACAACTGCTTTATTTACCAGGGGCTTTGTTACTGAAAACAGCCCAACCCCCAGTGTGCACGCCCCCGCTATAGCCGAGCTCTCTGACGGCACAATTTTGTCGGTATGGTATGGTGGTGTGCGTGAAGGTGCAGGTGATGTGGCGCTTTATAGCTCGCGTTTAAATGTGGCCGCTCAATCATGGACTGAGCCTGTTAATTCTCTGAGTCGTCAGCGTGTGTCTGATGACCTTGGCGTGCATATTAGAAAGCTTGGCAATGCTGTCTTACTTGCTGGAGAAAACCAGAGCGTCTGGATGTTTTTTGTTACGGCGTCTATTGGTGGCTGGTCTACCAGTAGTATTAATATGGTCAGTTCTTCAGACGGTGGTAAGAACTGGGGCAAGGTTAAAAGGCTTGTTAGTTCTCCTTTTTTGAATCTAAGTACCCTGACAAAAGGGCATCCATTTTTCTATAAGGACGGAACCATCGGTCTGCCGGTCTACCATGAACTGGTGGGCAAATTTGCTGAGCTTTTACGTGTTGACATAAAAGGCGAGGTAAAAGAAAAAATCAGGATGACCAAAGGCAGGCACTATATTCAGCCTGACATTGCAGTAATAGGCGAAGATTTAATGCTCGCTGTTTTACGCGACAGCAGCCCTGAAAGAAAATTGTTTCAGATGTCTAGTACTGATAGCGGGAAAAACTGGTCCACACCACGTGATACCCGTTTGCCTAACCCGGATGCTGCCGTTTCTATAGCGGGCAATAGCGAAGGTGTTGTTCTGGCTTACAATGATTCTGCCGAACATAGAAACCCATTGTCGCTGGCTTTTTCAAATGACCAGGGAAAGAGCTGGAAGAAAATTGCTGATATAGAAGCCAGTGAATTGCGTGAAGATAACAACAAGGATGAATTTTCATACCCTTATATTATTCAGTCCAGGGACGGGACTTATCACCTGGTCTATACGTGGAAAAGGGTGCAGGTGGCTTATGTCAGCTTCAATAAAGCCTGGATAGATAGCAGACTTTGAGTCCTGGTTCGATTCGTTAGTATTAAATCCTGACAATGTCCGCTGATGGGCACCTGCGATTGCTTACCAGGTTCGCGTTCGTAATAGTTGTGCTGCTTCTTATCCCTTACCTGAACTGATAGAATCCGCTCCCAGTCTATGGTGATCAAACATGTTTGCCTGCTTATATAATGAACGCTACGTAATATTTGAATAATGGAAGATCTGAACCCTTTAAAAAATCAACTCAAAGATATGAAGGCACGTGTATTGTCTTTGAGGGGGTATCTTTGACTTTGATGCCAAGTCCGAGCAGCTAACCGAGATCCAGCGTGAACTGGAAAGTCCTGATGTCTGGAATGATCCAGACAGGGCACAGTCTTTGGGTCAGGAACGTGCCCGTCTGGAAGCGGTAGTTGACGTCATTTTGATGCTTGAAAATGGCATAGACGAATCCACCGAACTTCTATCGATGATAGAGGAAGAAAATGATGAGTCTATGCTTGAGGACGTACAGGGCGAGCTGAACAAGTTATTAAAAAAGCTGGAAGAACTTGAGTTTCGTCGTATGTTCTCCGGCAAAATGGATGCAAATAATGCCTGGATGGATATACAGGCTGGCTCTGGGGGTACCGAGGCGCAGGATTGGGCAAATATGCTTCTGCGTATGTATTTGCGCTGGGGTGAGCGCCAGGGCTTTAAGACTGAATTGATGGAAGTTTCCGCAGGTGATGTGGCAGGAATTAAAAGCGCTACCATCAAGTTTAGCGGGGAAGATGCCTTTGGCTCTCTGCGTACCGAGATGGGAGTACACCGCCTGGTAAGGAAATCCCCATTTGATTCCGGCAACCGGCGCCACACCTCTTTTGCATCAGTTTTTGTATCGCCAGAAATTGACGAGAGCATAGAAATTGAAATCAACCCGGCCGATTTACGCATAGATACCTATCGTGCCAGTGGTGCAGGTGGCCAGCACGTGAATAAAACGGATTCAGCCGTTCGATTAACCCATATCCCTACAGGCATCGTTGTACAATGCCAGAGTGATCGTTCTCAGCATCGCAATAAGGCCCAGGCTATGGATATGATGAAGGCGCGTTTGTATGAACTGGAGATCCAGAAGCGGCAGGAAGATCAAAAAGAAGTGGAAGATTCCAAGTCAGATATCGGCTGGGGCAGTCAAATACGCTCATATGTGCTGGATGCATCACGCATCAAAGATCTGCGTACCGGTGTTGAGACGGGCAATACCCAGGCGGTACTCGATGGTGATCTGAACCAGTTTATAGAGGCTAGTTTAAAATCCGGACTATAGAATACACATATCACAACTGAAACTAATGACATGACAGATTCAACACAAAACGATAACGAACAAATTAGACAGCGCCGCGAGAAACTTGCCGCGATGCGAGAAAATGGTGGCAATCCATTTCCTAATGATTTTCGTCGCAATACCATGGCAGCTGAAATTCTGGCGCGTTATGAGAATAAGGATAATGATGAACTCGAGGCTGAACCGGTACGTGTAAAGGTCGCCGGGCGGATGATGTCGCGGCGCATTATGGGTAAGGCCAGTTTTGCTCATGTTGAAGATATGTCAGGCCGTATTCAGCTTTTTGTTATGCGCGATAACCTGCCTGAAGGTCTATACAATACCGGTTTTAAAAAGTGGGATATTGGCGATATTATTGGTGTAGAAGGTGTATTGTTCCGCACTAAAACCGGCGAATTAAGTATCCGTGTCGATGCTATACAGTTGTTGGTCAAGTCATTGAGGCCGCTGCCTGAGAAATATCACGGTCTGACAGACCAGGAGATGCGCTACCGTCAGCGTTATGTTGACCTGATCATGAGTCAGGCTTCACGCGACAGTTTCCGTAAACGTACTCGCATCATCTCACTGATTCGTGATTATCTCGCCGAGCGGGATTTCCTCGAAGTAGAAACACCGATGATGCAGGCTGTGCCCGGTGGTGCGGCAGCCCGCCCATTTAAAACCTTTCATAATGCGCTGAATATAGAATTGTTCATGCGCATCGCACCAGAACTGTATTTAAAACGTCTGGTAGTAGGTGGGTTTGAACGCGTATTCGAGATCAACCGGAATTTCCGTAACGAAGGTCTGAGTACGCGTCACAATCCTGAATTTACTATGGTTGAGTTCTATCAGGCTTATGCTGATTACAATGACCTGATGGACCTGACCGAAGATATGTTGCGGCATATCACTGAGACGGTGCAGAATGGCAATACCATCATCAACTATCAGGGCGATGAATATGACTTTGGCAAGCCATTCACTCGCATGACCGTCAAAGAGGTGGTGCTTAAATATAACAAAGAGCTGTCAGTTGAACAGCTTGATGATATAGATGCACTGCGTAAACATGCTGAAGGCCTGAAAATCCCCTTGCGGGACAGTTACGGCATCGGCAAGCTATTAATTGAGATATTCGAGAAAACGGGTGAACACCTGCTAAAAGACCCGACATTCATTACCGCTTACCCTGTAGAAGTTTCCCCCTTGTCGCGCCGCAATGACGAAGACCCTACTGTTGCGGATCGTTTTGAGCTTTTCATCGGCGGCCGCGAAATTGCCAATGGTTTCTCCGAGCTCAATGACCCGGAAGACCAGGCAGAACGTTTCCGCGATCAGCTGAAGCAAAAAGATGAAGGGGATGATGAAGCCATGTCCTATGATGCCGATTACATCCGTGCGCTGGAGCATGGTATGCCTCCAACAGCAGGAGAGGGCATAGGTATAGATCGCCTGGTTATGTTGTTTACTGATAGTCCATCAATTCGTGATGTATTGTTATTTCCTCATATGCGGCCAGAGGCGGAATGATCCATCCCTTAGAACTCTTCATCGGCCTACGTTATACCCGCGCCAAGCGGCGTAATCATTTTATTTCATTCATTTCTCTTGCCTCTATGCTGGGTACGGCGCTGGGTGTTACCGCGTTGATCACTGTGCTTTCTGTGATGAATGGTTTTGGTGAGGAATTAAGAAGTCGTATCCTCTCTGTTGCGGCGCATGTGACGGTGGCGGGTTACGGTGAAGATTTATCTGACTGGCAATCAACGCAGAAGAAAGTCACCGGCAATGAAGAAGTGCTTGGCAGTGCGCCTTATGTACTGGCTCAGGGCCTGCTTACGGTACATGGTAAGAGCAGCGGAGTGATGGTGCGAGGGATCGTACCCACTGAAGAGGTTTCTGTATCCAACCTTGGTGAGAACATGAAAAGTGGAAGATTAAATGATCTTGCCACGGGTAAATATCGCATCATACTGGGACAGGAGTTAGCCGTCTCACTAGGTGTTTGGGTGGGTGATAAGGTCACGCTGATGGCGCCCCAGGCATCGGTGACGGCGGCGGGTATTCTGCCGCGTATGAAGCGTTTTACTGTTGCTGGTGTGTTTGAGGCTGGGATGTACGAATATGACAGTGGCCTGGTGCTGATTGATATGGCAGATGCACAGACCCTGTACCGGATGCAGGCAAATGTGTCTGGCCTGCGTTTAAAGCTAGCTGATATAGACGCTGCGCCGCTTTTCTCGCTGGATCTTGCTAAACAGCTGGGTCCCAACTATCGAATAAGAAACTGGACGCAGGAACATGTCAGTTTTTTCCGTGCCCTGAAAATTGAAAAAAATGTCATGTTTGTCATCTTGATGCTGATCGTTGCGGTGGCCGCTTTTAATCTTGTCTCTACGCTTGTCATGGTGGTGACGGATAAACAGGCAGATATCGCAATTCTAAGAACATTGGGAATGAGCCCGCGCAATATCATGTCTGTATTTGTCTACCAGGGGACGATAATAGGCTTTATCGGTACACTGCTGGGGCTCGCATGCGGGGTGGCACTGGCCTTGAATGTTTCCACAATTGTCAGTGCCATAGAAGGATTTTTCCAGGTTCAATTTATGCCGGCTGATTTATATTACATCTCCGGCTTTCCATCCAGTCTGGACTGGCACGACGTTGCCGTAATTGGTGGCTTGTCTTTTGTCATGTCAGT
>JAUVSB010000103.1 GCA_030597275.1 Gammaproteobacteria bacterium | reverse complement strand
AATGCGCCAAGAACAACATACTGGCGTTTTTTCGCCAGCTTTTCGCGTGTAGTGATTCCTGCTTTGATTAATAGTATTGTTGCGATAGGCATTTCAAATGCGATACCAAAGGCAAAAAACAGCTTTAGTACAAAGCCCAGATAGTGATTGATGTCAGGTGTTACTTCTATCCCGACTGGTGCGACGCTGGGGAAAAAACTGAACATTATGGGGAAGACTACAAAATAGGCGAAGGCAATCCCACAATAAAACAGTAAGGTGCTTGAAAGCAGTAGAGGAAAGGCCAGGCGCTTTTCATTGTCATACAGGCCCGGGGCAATGAATGACCAGATTTGATAGAGAAGACAAGGTATTGCCACTGCCACCGACAGTGCAAAAGCGAACTTCAGCGGCACCAGAAAGGCCCCTGCGACTTCTGTCGAAATCATCGTGCCGTCGCTGGAAAGTGCCGCGAGCATGGGTGCCGCGAGTAACGTAAACAGTTTACCGGAAAAGATTGCGGCTGGGATAAATACAATCAGCACAGCGATAACGGACCGCAACAGGCGGTCACGTAGTTCGATTAAATGGCTGACGAACGACTCGGGTTGAGCCTCATCAGGGGTGCTGCTTTGTTCGCTCATGCCTGGTCAGTAGTTTTCGTTTTTTCGACGCTTTTTTTGTCGACTTTATTATTTATTTGCAAGGACTCACTTTCTGTTGCCTGCACAGAAACCTGCTCATTCAGGGCCTCTGTAGTACTTTGCTGCATTTTGTTCAGGTTTACCTGGGCCGAGGCCAAATCATTACGCAATTGCCTTAGTTCATCCAGTTCAGCAACTGACATCTGGCTCTTAACATCGGCCTTGATGCCGGTAATGAAACCGCGCGCTTTACCTACCCAGCGACCTGCGGCTCTTGCCGCTTCCGGCATACGCTCCGGACCCAGAATCAGCAAGGCAATGACCCCGATCAGGATCATTTCAAACATCCCGACATCAAACATCAGCTATTCGCCCAGTAAGATGAACTAGGACTCAGGTCTTATCTTCAGTTTTACTGGTGACTTCTGCATCAATTACTTCACCAGATTTTTTTGATTCCAGAGTACCCTTGGTTTCATCTTCCTTGGACATTTCATTACCCATGGCTTTTTTGAAACCCTTGATGCCGGCGCCTAAATCACCGCCCAGGTTACGTAACTTTTTACCACCAAACAGCAGCATTACAATGACCAGAACAATCAAAAGCTGCCAGATACCAATTCCACCTACACCCATAACTTACTCCATCTTTAATATCAACGGCCTGATTGGCCATAAAAAATTTATCCAATAACCTGTATTATTTGGGTCTATTTGCCTTTTCTTCAAGACCCGACAAGCCAAATCGTCTTGCAAGTTCATCAAGGACATCACTTGCCGTCAAACCCTGATGCGATAACATAACCAGTGTATGAAACCACAAATCTGCCGTTTCATAAACAATCTTGTCCCGATCACCACCTTTTGCAGCAATCACTGTTTCCGTCGCTTCTTCGCCCACTTTCTTCAGTATGGCGTCCAGTCCTTTGTCATACAGACTGGCAACATAGGAACTGTCAGGGGCTGCTGTCTTCCGCTGCTCCAGTACTTCTGTTAATTGCTTGAGGACATCTGTCATGATTACTGCTGATTATTTATATATCTCTTTCGGGTCTTTCAACACCGGTTCTACGCTCTGCCACTGCCCATCTTCATAGCGCTTGTAAAAGCAGCTCTCGCGACCAGTATGGCAGGCTATCCCACCTTTCTGTTCGACTTTGATCAGTATTACGTCATTATCGCAATCCAGCCGCAGTTCTTTCACTAGCTGCTGATGACCTGACTCTTCACCCTTCCGCCATAACCTGGCGCGTGAACGTGACCAGTATACAGCAAAACCGCTGTCTACCGTCTCCTGCAGGGCATCACGGTTCATCCATGCCATCATCAATAGCTTACCAGTCTCAGCATCCTGGGCAATTGCTGGCACCAGGCCGTCATCTGTCCACTTCACTTCATCTAACCAGTTATCCGACATAGCTATTCAGTAATCCTGACCTCAATTCCGGCATCCTGCATGCGCTGCTTGGCCTGCTGCACGGTATAATCGCCAAAATGGAAAATACTGGCCGCCAGTACGGCATCTGCATGCCCTTCGCTAACACCCGCTACCAGGTGGTCGAGGTTGCCTACGCCACCAGAGGCAATCACCGGGATATCCACGGTATCGCAGACTGCACGGGTCAGCGCGAGGTCAAAACCATCGCGTGTGCCATCCCTGTCCATACTGGTCAGTAAAATTTCACCCGCACCGTAATCGGCCATTTTCTTTGCCCATTGCAGGGCATCCAGACCGGTGGCTTTGCGGCCGCCATGGGTAAATATCTCCCAGCGTGGATTATCACCGGTTTCTACCTGCCTGGCATCGATAGATACTACGATTGCCTGTGAACCAAAATGATCGGAGGCTTCTTTTACAAATTCAGGATTAAATACGGCAGCGGTATTGATACCCACTTTGTCTGCACCGGCATTTAACATGCGGCGAACATCATCCAGTACTCGTATGCCGCCACCGACAGTCAGTGGGATAAAAACTGTACTCGCCACCTCTTCTACAACATGCAGGATGGTATCGCGATTATCCGAGGAGGCCGTAATGTCGAGAAAGGTGATTTCATCTGCACCCTGCTCGTCATAACGCGCAGCCACTTCAACCGGATCACCTGCGTCGCGGATATCGACAAACTGCACGCCTTTTACAACACGCCCGTCACGTACATCGAGACAGGGAATGATTCTTTTTGCCAATCCCATATTACTTCTCTTCTCCATCTGCCAATTTTTGACATTCAGCCAGATCTAACGAACCTTCATATAGGGCACGGCCAATGATAGCCGCATTGATGCCAGCTTTTTCATGTTCAAGCAGGCGCTCGATATCTGCCATAGTGCTGACGCCGCCGGATGCTACAACCGGTACAGTAAGGGCTTCTGCCAGCCGGGCCGTTGCCTCGGCATTGACGCCCTGCATCATGCCATCACGGCTGATATCAGTATAGATTATCCCTTCGATACCATCATCTTCAAATTTCAGCGCCAGTTCCGTGACATCTACGCCGGAGTCTTCAGCCCAGCCATCAACAGCTACCATGCCGTCTTTTGCATCCAGCCCGACATAGACATGACCAGGAATGGCTTTGCACAGATCTTTAACAAATTTTGGGTCGCGCACTGCCATGGTACCGATAATGACATAATTCACGCCAGCCTCAATATAGGCTTCAGCAGTCGCTGCATCACGAATGCCGCCACCTAATTGTATAGGTAAATCAGGATATGCTGCCGCGATATCACGTATCACCTGTTCATTGACAGGACGCCCTTCAAAGGCACCGTTGAGGTCAACGATATGCAGTCGCCGCGCACCCGCATCGACCCAGCGCCCGGCCATGTCCACCGGGTTGTCTGAAAAAACTGTATCGTCATCCATACGCCCCTGGCGCAGACGCACACACTGGCCGTCTTTAAGGTCTATTGCGGGGATAATTAGCATGTATTTGCCTTATTTAATTCCGTTAAGTCTTTGTTTTGCAGTCATTGCGAGGAACGTAGTGACGAAGCAATCTCTAAACGACTGATCCTGGACAAAAGAGATTGCCGCGCTTCGCTCGCAATGACGGGGCTTCTTTTACCTTTTACCTTTTACCTTTAGTCTATATTTTCCAGTTTACAAAATTTTCCAGCAACTTGAGCCCGTCATGCTGGCTCTTTTCGGGATGAAACTGCACTGCAAAAATATTGTCACGGGCAGTTGCCGAGGTAAATTCCACGCCATATTTGGTAACCCCTGCGACATCTTCATCAAGTTCCGATTGAACACAGTAGCTGTGGACAAAATAAAATCTCGCCATATCCGCAATGCCCTGCCACATAGGATGGTCGACGGTCTGTTTAACCTGGTTCCAGCCCATGTGGGGTATTGAATACTGATGGCCCGTTAGCGGGTCTATCATAGCCTGTGGGTCACTGGAGACATGGGTGAAATGTTTCACCTGCCCCTTGAATAAGCCCAGGGTTTTGACGCTATCACCGTCTTCACCATGCTCATCACTGGATTCATATAATACCTGTTGACCAAGACAAATCCCGAGAAAAGGTTTGCTGCTGGCAGCTTCAAGCACTGCTGGCTCCAGGTCTGTGTCATGCAATGCCTTTACATAACCACCTATGGCACCCTGTCCGGGCAGAACGACCCGGTCAGCTGAACGAATGTCACTGGCATCACCTGAAATACGCACAGTCGCTTTCGGTGCGACATGTTCAAATGCCTTGGCCACGGAGCGTAGATTGCCCATGCCAAAATCGACAACAATAATACTGGTCATTATTTAAACCCTGGGAAATATACTGATTACTATCAGCAAATAGTCTTTAGAGACTGCCCTTGGTAGAAGGAATAGCTCCGCCCATACGGGCATCCGGCTCAACAGCCATACGCACTGCACGTCCAAATGCCTTAAACACAGTCTCGGCAATATGATGTGAGTTGTCACCATGCAGATTATCGATATGCAAGGTTACCAGTGCATGATTACAAAAACCCTGAAAGAATTCGTGTACCAGGTCCGTTTCAAACTCACCGATACTGGCACGCGGAAAATCCACCCGATACTCAATCTGAGGGCGGCCGGAAAAATCGATTACCACACGGCTAAGGGCTTCATCCAATGGCACAAATGCATGGCCATAGCGTGTCATGCCACGCTTGTCACCCAATGCCTGTTTAAAGGCCTGGCCAAGTACAATACCAATATCTTCAACAAGGTGATGTGCATCAATGTGTAAATCACCCTTTGCCTGAACGTCCAGATCAATCAGGCCATGACGAGAGATCTGCTCCAGCATGTGCTCCAGAAAAGGCACGCCTGTAGAGAAAGACGACTGTCCAGTACCATCGATATTCAGCGTGATACTAATCTGGGTTTCGAGGGTATCACGGGAAACTGTTGCTGTGCGGTTACTCATGGGTCTTTGCCATTGCTATAAGATTGGGGGATTTTAGCAGAAAAACAGATCCAAGATCCAAGTTCCAAGATCCAAGTAAAAAGCTCTGCAACGCGTACTTTTGGTTTTAATCTGTAGACTTGGATCTTGGAACTT
>JAUVSB010000065.1 GCA_030597275.1 Gammaproteobacteria bacterium | reverse complement strand
TAGCTTTTTGAAGCCATCGATCAGATATCTGACACCTTTTTTTTCTACCAGTCTGCCTACAAATACCAATTGCGAGTTCGTTCTTTTACTGTTGTCTGGAACAAAAGTATCTGTCAGGTCAGTGCCCATGGGGATAATATCAATATCACAATTTGCATTCAGTTGATGACCTGAACCAGCCTTACCCTGGCTGACGACCGTCAAATGGTTGCAGTGGTTAAGGATGAATCGTTTTATTGAAGAAATCAGGCTGCCTTTGCGGGTGTAGACATCAGCACCATGTGCAGTGATAAGAATCGCAGGGCGATTTTTGGCAAGTGTAGCGGTAATGATAGCAACCAGGCCTTGCGGAATTATCCAATGTGCATGAATAAGATCAATATTTTCTTTTCTTAGGATGCGTATAGCGGAAAATAGCTCTGCCAGTAAAAAAGGAAGAACAAGTAAGTATCGTAGAGGATACATTTTAAGATTTGTTGATATGCCGCCGTTATAGGCCAGTTTCTCTAATCTTTCAGGAGCATATCTAAAACGGTGAACCGACAAATCACCCAGCGTTTCATGATTCAGGCTCCCGGCAGCATGTGGTGCAAGCACATGTACATCATATTTTTTCGTAAATTGTCTTGAGAGTTCGTATACAAAGGGTGGTTCATGGTCATTTTCCCAGCGAGGGAAGGTAGAGCTGATGACCAGAATTTTCTTTTTCAATGAAGTTGAAACCTAAGTAATCAGTCTAGATACTCAAACTGTCGCAAATATGATAAATGTTTATCATGTATTATGCACTGAATATTTTCAAGTGCCACAGATGTTTTGCTTTCTAACGCTTCAGGTCTTTAACTTTAATACCATTAACCTGCAGGGTACTTTTTACTATTAATTTTCTGTGTGGCCTTGCCGAAGCTATTATCCATAAACAAGGACAGTTAACTTCATAAAACTTACAACACCGGCTTCCTGAATATTAATTGATAGCTATATGGCATGAAAGGGTCTTCATTACTAAGCATCGTAAATAAACGCGCAAGTAAATTGCTGAGTAAAACAAACACAGGTAATAAAATTACCAATACTGCAGCGGGGTTTTTATCTTTCATCCACCCAAGTATCGTTTTGCTGAAAGCAATATTTATGAGCAATGTAGATGTTTCAATCGGATGCCCCATAGCATTGCATTCTTCAACGATAAAGCCATTTCTTATTGCCAGCTCTTTAAATCCGTGAGAAGTGAAGCGTACATAATCTCTAGGTTCGTCATGCAATGGATATAGAAATGGTACTTGCAAAATTAACATGCCATCAGATTCCAGGACACGACAGACCTCACTTAGCAAGACCTCAGTATCTGAGATATGTTCTAACACATCAAATAGGAGAACGGTATTTATCGTCTCACTTTTAATCGGCAATTTTAGAGCATCACCATAAACATCTGGAACACTGTCATACAAGTTCCTGGCTGTTTCATAATAATCAAGACCAATATAAGAGCAGTTAGTAGGAATATAGGCTTTGGGCCATTTATCAAAGCAGCCTATATCAAGAATAATTTTTCTCTCTTCAATGCTTCGAAGGTAACTAAATAACTTGCTACGTCCCCCTCTTATTAACCACTGAGGGTGAAAAGGAGTACCTGCAACAGGCCGCAGTATTCTTCTGATTCGTTTCAACATTATTTATCTATCTTCATGTCTTAGGCCCAATAAGCAAGTAAAATAGGCTAATTGATTTGAATTTAGCATTTTTACCAAGAACAAATCTTGCGGCCGTGTCTGTTTCCATTTGCAGGTTTTCTAAGTTGCAGGAGCATCGCATATCCAAAGCATATGACCTCATTGTATTGCTAACAAGTGTCAATCACTCACAATTCTGTAGAGCGTTCATTCATGTCAAGGCATCCTTGAAGGAAAAGGTACCAGGCAATATGTAAGTGTCATTTTCAGACTTCTTTTACCGGATGCAGACAATTACTTTCTGGCGATCAAAACCAACTGACGGCAATGACAGGGAACAATTTCTTCCATCATACGCTGCATGAATATCGGGAATGGACAATTGCCAAAACCATACCCCCTAACATCTGTAAAGCCGATCATTTTGAGGTATAACTTCAGCACGCGAAAACTGAAAATAATAAGATGACGGTGTAATGGATTATCCGTTTCAACATCAGGGATATGTACTGACTTTGAGACCTTAATTTTCTGCAGGCTACTAAGTAATACGAGGGAGTCTGGGTGAGGCCCTGACGAGGGCATTTTCCCAAGGATAAGTTGCACGATGGTAAACAAAGTGCTTATGTTTGGCGTAAGGAGAATCAGGGTTCCTTTGTCATCTAGAACTCTATATGTTTCTTGCATAAACCTGCAACTGAATAAAAGGTGTTCCAGTACTGAAAGAGCAACGACACATTGAAACATTCCAGTGGGAAAGGGTAGGGGTTTGTTCAGATCATGCTTTTTTGCATTGATTCCATTGTCATTACAGCACGTTACCAGGCCCTCATTCCATTCAAGGCCATAATAATCTTGTGGCCTAGTGTTAGTACGAGTTGCCAGTCTTTGATACATTTTCCCATCATTGCAGCCACAATCCAGAATTTTTCCACCATTTTGCATTGTATCAATGATTGCCGATTGAGATTTGCCATATGCTTCACTCATGGTGCGCTGGTATAGTCTTTTGAAATAATTATCAATTAAAGGCAATTACTTTCACTCTTGTAGTTGTTTTTTCTACGAATGGGTAAAATCAACGAAAATTCGCAACTTATTGTTTGGAAAACCATTAGAAAATAAAACTATACTATATACTGCATGCTAGAAAATAACAGTCTTAATCAGGCGTAGTGAAATCAGAGATCCTTATCTCTTGAACCCAGGTGTTTGTGAAAAGCCCTTTGCAGACAGGTTTGCCCGGCATTGTGCCCTTAACTACATAAACAGAAAGTAAATGCTTGATTAGTAGTTATATCAGTAACTTGTCATCAGGGTTTTATAGTACTATTTTTTAGTGCTGTTGCAGTTTCCAGTAGTCCTTCTACGTCATCACCCACACAGGTAAAGTGTCCCATCTTACGACCAGTCCTGGGTTCTTTCTTTCCATACAGGTGGAGAAAAACTCCCGGGTTTTGCAGCAGTTTATCCCATGCGGGCGAGCCATGATGCCAGGCATCACCAAGAATATTGATCATCACTGCAGGGCTAGTAAGATCAGTTTTCCCCGGCCGATAGCCGCACAGGGTACGTACCTGCTGCTGGAACTGGTCTGTCAGGCAGGCATCAAGGGTGTAATGGCCTGAATTATGCGGCCTGGGTGCCATTTCATTGATCATTAATTTATTATTTTTGTCGACGAAAAATTCAACTGCCAGTACACCACAGTAGTCCAGCTCTTCAGCCAGTATGCGGGCCATTTTTTCTGCCTGACTGGATACTTCATGCTCAACTCTGGCTGGGACGATGCTCCTATCGAGACTGCCGTTTTCATGCCAGTTTTCTGCCACGGCAAAGGTCTCAATATGACCACAAACACTACGAGCCAGTACTACAGAGATTTCACAGGCAAGATCAACACGCTGTTCCAGTACACAGGGTTTTGCACCCAGTTGCTGAAATGCAGGCTCGAGTTCTGATGAACTAGATATAACAATTTGTCCTTTGCCATCGTAGCCTAGTGTTGCCGTTTTAAGGATTGCGGGAAAAGAAATTTCTTCGATCGCTGCTTCAAGGTCGGATTCACTTTTAATTACATGGTAATTTACGGTGTTTAGCCCGATAGACCGTATGGTCTTTTTTTCCAGGATGCGATCGCGTGCAATTCGTATTGCAGCAGCAGAGGGGCGAACAGGAATATGTTCGGCGATGGACTGCAGGCTGCTTGCGGGTACATTTTCAAATTCCGTCGTTACAGCAGCACATTCAGAGGCAAGGCAGGCGAGTGCTTCGTTGTCATCATAGGCTGCACAGAGGTGTTTGCTTGCAAACGCGGCGGCAGGGCTATTGCGGTCCGGGTCAAGCACGATGACTTCATAACCCATAGTACGGGCAGCCACGGTAAACATGCGGCCAAGTTGGCCGCCACCAAGCAGTCCGAGTGTTGCACCTGGTAAGATCATCTAAAGTTCAATTAATTACTGTCTGGCAAGCTGCGTGAAAGGACTTCTTTTGTCTGAGCGAGTCTAAAATCAATCAGTTTCTGTGCCAGTTTATTATCTGACGTGGCCAGGATTGCAGCAGCGAATAAGGCAGCATTTCTGGATCCTGCCTGACCGATAGCGAACGTAGCAACCGGTATTCCTGCAGGCATCTGTACGATTGATAATAGTGAGTCCATGCCTTTCAGGTGACGGCTATTTACTGGTACTCCAAGTACAGGAAGCGTAGTTTTAGCTGCTAGCATGCCAGGCAGGTGCGCGGCGCCACCAGCGCCGGCAATGATCACCTTTAAGCCTCTATCGATAGCCGATTCGGCGTATTGATACAGTAAATCAGGCGTTCTGTGGGCGGATACGATCTTGTGTTCATACGGGATAGCAAACTCATCGAGCGTTTTGCAGGCATGCTGCATGACATCCCAATCGCTATCACTACCCATGACAACGCCAATCTTGACTGTACCCAGGTTGCTTTGATTACTCATTCTTTGCTGCCTGTTATCCAGAATACCGGCGGATTGTGCAGATTTTCAGGGCATCCCGCAAGTCTTAGCATCTATTTTGTTAGCATTAGTTGCTGACTAAGGTTTGTCAAAAAGTCCTGAGCCGGTAAACTTGTTACCAATTTTATGCAATTTTTTCGAAACAAAATATTACATGTCAAAAACATCTCTTCATGTCCTGCATATGCTTGCCAGTGGTGAATCCCTGTCTGGTGAGGCTATTGGCATGTCGCTGGGTATCAGCCGCATGGCCATATCCAAAGCAATAAAAGGACTTACTGAGCAAGGCTTGAGTATAAGCTCTGTGCCGGGGAAAGGTTACCAGTTGGACTCACCTTTACAGCTGCTAGATAAAGATGCGATTCGTTCAGTCTTGAGTCAGTCTGGACCTCTGGACTGTCAAATTGAGGTGCTACAGGATGTTGAGTCCACCAGTGATTATCTGCTTGAGGGGTCAAGGATAAGGGATATCCACAGGGTGGTTTGTCTCGCCGAGAGCCAGAGTCATGGTAGAGGGCGACGTCAAAGAGAGTGGCACGTAAGCCCCTATCGCAATATTGCTCTATCCATAGGCTGGCGTTTTGAAGATGGTATGTCCAGCCTCTCAGGTCTGGGTATTGCAGCGGGTATAACTATTGCCAGAACTTTGCATGAGGCCGGGTATGACACTGGTATAGGGCTCAAGTGGCCTAACGATATTGTCTGCAATGATAGCAAGCTGGGTGGTTTGTTGATTGATGTCCAAGGTGAACACGATGGTCCCTGTCTCGCTGTACTGGGACTGGGTTTAAATCTTGCTTTGTCTGAAGATGATCAAAAAAGCATTGATCAGGATTGTATTAGTCTCGAACAGATTTGTAAGGCTCCAGTTGATCGCAATGTTCTTGTTTCAGATTTGATTCGAGCTCTAACAGAACTCTTTGAAGGATACGCCCCTGCAGGCTTCAATAGTTTTCATCCATTATGGCCAGGCTACGACCGTTTACATGGGAGAGAGGTGAATGTGATCAGAGGCGAGACAACATTTTGTGGTGTGGCGATGGGTATTGATGAGTTTGGTGCCTTATTGCTGGATGAGGGGAAAGAGCCCTTCTCAAGATTCTTGTCAGGTGATGTCAGCCTGAGGCTGGCTCGTTGAATCTTCTCATCGACAGTGGCAATAGCCTGATTAAATGGGCACTGGTAGAGAATGAGGCGTTCATTGCAGAAGATCGATGCTCCACGGATTCTGTATCAAGCTTACATGATTTATGGAAAAACCATGAAAACCCTGCTCGCGTAATTGTCGCCAATGTCGCGGGAGAAAGGGTTGCCAGTGAGATAAGGAAAGCAGTGAGTATTCTATGGCAGCTTGATGCTGAATTTATTGTCAGTAGCCAGAGCTGTTGTGGCCTGACAAACAGTTACCACAAGCCGGAGCAACTAGGTGTAGACCGCTGGATGGCAATGGTGGCGGCTTATCAAATGACACAAAATTCAGTAATTGTCGTAGACTGTGGAACAGCAGTCACCGTTGACCTGGTCAATGAGAAAGGACTGTTTGTCGGTGGCGTCATCATGCCTGGATTAAGCACAGCTTTTCAGTGTCTGAGGACTGAAACTGACGCAGTTGAAGAGATCAGCAGCATCAATAGTGATGCCAGTTCTGTTGCTCAGTCGACAGAAGAGGGGGTGGCTGCAGGTGTCTTGCTTGGTCTTGCTGGAGGAGTTGAAAGGGTGGTAAGGGAACATTCATTATTAGTTGATAAGACAGCGGCTGTTTTAATAACAGGTGGAGATGCGGAGAAAATCATGCCGCACCTGACAATCCCTGTTGATTTCCAAGCCGACCTGGTGTTGCAGGGGTTGAGGATAGTTGCTTTGCAAAGGCTAAAGACTAAAGACTAAAGATTTTAATGGCAAAGACGATTACAAGCTGACTTTCTTCATCCTTAATCTTTCATCCTTTTTTCTTAGTATTCTTCCCAACCCGGCCAATAGCAAAAGCAGCAGGGATAACAACCAGCGTAATCACTGTCGAAAAGATCAAACCCCAGGAAAGAGCAAGCGCCATCGGCGACACAAAGGGGTCCATGCCACCCCAGCCATAGGCCGTAGGCAGCAGGCCGACTACGGTGGTGGTAGCAGTCAGTATCACCGCACGCAGGCGCCGACGTCCTGCTTCCATAATGGCATCGACGGTGTCCATTCCCTGCTCAATAGCGCGTTGCACAAAGACCAGCAAGACTAAGGAACTATTGACCACCACGCCAGTCAGTGCCACACCGCCCATCAGGGCAAAGAATGAAAGCGGCATAGGTCGCCAGTACATATCATGTAAATAAAAACCGATGATGATGCCGATGGCGCCAAAGGGGATCGCGAGCATGACATAGAAAGGGTAACTGAGACGATTGAACTGGACGGCCAGAATAATAAATATACCGAGCATGGCGAACGCCAGTGATTGCATCAGGCCTTTAACCGATTCCTGGTTTTTTTCTTCTTCACCGCCGTAATTGACAACAACTTTATCTTTCAGGTCGCCGAGCCACAGGCTTTCATCTTTTGTTACCCGATTATTTAATGCAGAACTGGTAATGATGTCATTGTCGATGTTGGCAGCGACATGAATAATACGGATGCCTTCTTTATGGCGAATAGTAGTAAAGCCAGGGTGTTCTTCCAGTCTTGCGACTTCTTTCAGCGGGATCAGACCTCCCCGGGTATTGGAGATCAGCAGGTTTTCCAGGTACTCACGCTGTTTTGACGGATTTGCCGGGTAGCGCACGGTGATATCAATTTCTTCAGTTCCACGTCGTGTAGTCGCTACTCTGAGCCCACCTACGGCAGCACGGACATGTGATGCGATCGTACTCAAGGGTATGCCTGCATAGGTCGCCAGCGCGCGGTTGACGACTACGTGCAATGATTCATCACCTGCCTGTGAACCACTTTCAATCGATGTGACACCTTCAATGCTTTTCAGATATTCCATCAATTGCTCAGAGGCTTTTTTGGTGTCTGCATCGTCTCCCTGTGAAATCTCTACCTGTAATGCCCTGCCAGCAGGTGGGCCAGGCTTAAGTTCTG
>JAUVSB010000042.1 GCA_030597275.1 Gammaproteobacteria bacterium | reverse complement strand
TTTCAATACAGATTTGAGGTATAAAAAAGATCCACGAAGAGGCGTTAACCTGGGTTACTACTACAGGAATACCGGCTCACAACAGGTCAATGCGGATGTATTTTGGGCATTGGCACCTCGTTGGCAGGCAGCTGCTAATGCGCGTTATGATGTTGAGGCGGGAGACTTCCTTCGCGGCGGTTTTGACATTGGCTACAGTGCCTGCTGTTGGGGTGTGAAACTTGGAGCGCAACGACGGATTGATAATAATAGCGAGTATGTAAATTCATTCCTGATTACGCTTGAATTGAATGGATTGACAAAAATCGGCAGAAGTTTTTGATCTAAAAGACGGAACGATTCAAATCAGCACACGTCTTCATGATTAGTCAGGGCACAACCATAATGTTAAAACCTCTTTACAGCCTGTTTGCTGGTATCCTTTTGCTAGCCGCCTCTTCCTTCTTTGTAGCAGAAGATGCCCAGGCCATGATGCTTGACCGGGTTCTGGTTGTGGTCAATGATGACATAATTACCTATGGTGAATTTGCTTCAGCACTTGAGGGTATGCGCAAAAAACTGGAAACAGTTGATGAGCCGCTTCCACCTGATAACATTCTTAAGGAAAAAGTTCTTGAGCAGCTGGTTTATGAAAAGCTGCTACAGCTGCATGCTGTTGAGACCGGGATTAACGTCACTGACGAGATGCTCAATAAGGCGATAGAAAACCTGGCAAAACAGAATAATCTGACTGTACCGCAAGTTCTCGACCAGCTTAAGCGAGATGGTATGAGTGAGACCGAGTTCAGAAAAAACCTGAAAGAGCAGATGCTGGTACAGCGAGTAATTGATAGAGATGTAAAAGGTTCTATCGCTGTACTGGATAGTGAAGTGGATGGTATTTTGCGAAATATATCTCAGGCTCAGCCAACCCGGGTCTATGATATATCAAACATTCAGTTACCTGTTAATGAGGAACCAACATCTGCGCAACTGGAGAAAGGTGTGCAGAGTGCGAATAAGCTGCGCCAGCGCATTCTGAATGGAGAAATTAGTTTTGCAGCGGCAGCACGAAGTTTTTCACAGGCGGGAAATGCTGAAGATGGCGGTGCACTGGGATGGAAGTCAGGTGAGCAGTTACCCGCATTATTTGCCGACGCCTTAAAAAATATGAATGAAGGAGATATTAGTCAGCCACTGGTTAGCCCGGGTGGCATACATTTATTAAAACTGAATAAACTGAAAGGCAGTAAGCAACAGCTGGTCGATCAGATCAAAGCAAGACATATACTGCTTAAAGCCACCAATAAGATTGATATTGAGCATGCTGTATCAGAGATGAAAAAAATCAGGGAGAAAATTATCGCAGGTGAAGATTTTGCTGTTCTTGCGGTAGAGTTCTCTCAGGATACCGGCAGTGCCATTAAAGGTGGGGAACTAGGCTGGATGAGTAAGGGAGAGACAGTACCTGCTTTTGAAAAAGCAATGAATGCTCTAAAACCAAATGAAATATCTCAACCTGTAGTCAGTCAGTTCGGGGTTCACCTCATCCAGTTGCAAGATAGAAGAAAAGTCGATGTTAGTGAACAGAAACGTCGGGATTCAATCAGGCAACAAATTGGCAAACGAAAAGTTGCCGAAAAATATGACCAGTTCCTGAAGCAGCTGAAACTTAAAGCATATATCGATTATCGTACACCGCTGGATGAGATATAAAAGCAGGTAAAAGGTAAAAGGTAAAAACGGACCAGCAAAGGTTTTCCTTTAACCTTTCCTTCTGCATTTAGAGGTCGTACCCCCGCTCTTCGTGCATATGAATATCGAGTCCCTGTATTTCCTGCTCTTCGGTAACGCGTAACCCTTTTGTCATCAGGCTGACGACCTTCAGGATGATATAACTGACGATGGCTGTATAGGTAATGGTTGCTATCACACCAATGAACTGAACTTTCATTTGGCCCGCCATGCTTTCTATTCCTTCGGCGAAACCAAAACCGCTGAAGATACCAAGGCTGGTAGCAGAAAATACACCGGCAAGCAGGGTGCCGAGGATCCCGCCGACGCCATGCACGGGAAAGACATCCAGCGAGTCATCAATTTTTATCACTGTTTTAAGCCAGGTAGTTGCGCTGAAGCAAATTGCACCGGCTAGTATGCCTATCACCAGAGCACCAGCTGGGCCGACAAAACCTGAAGCACCGGTAATCGTACCCAAACCAGCAACCATGCCAGTGACCGTACCCAGGGCACTAGGTTTGCCATACCGCATCCATTCAATAAACATCCAGGTCAGGGCGCCTGATGCAGCGGCAATATGTGTTACCAGCATCGCCATGCCGGCATCGCCGTTTGCAGCCAGTGCACTGCCACCATTGAAACCAAACCATCCAACCCATAGCATGCCTGCACCAGCGATGGTCATGGTCATGTTGTGAGGCATCATTGCGGCCGTACCGAAACCTCTGCGGGGGCCAAGGACCAGTGCGGCAACAAGAGCTGCAACACCAGCAGTAATATGTACCACGGTACCGCCGGCAAAATCATATAAGCCCATGCTGCCCAGCCAGCCACCGCCCCAGACCCAGTGCGTTACTGGAACATAAACAACCAGCAGCCAGATCGCACTGAACAGCAGTACAGAACTGAATTTCATGCGTTCAGCAAAACCGCCAATAACCAGGGCAGGAGTAATGATGGCAAAGGTCATCTGGAAGAGCATGAAAAGACTTTCAGGAATATCGCCCTGCAGGCTATCTTTGCTGATGCCTGCCATGAATGCCTTGTCAAAACTTCCTATAAAGGCGTTGCCTTCTGAAAATGCAAGGCTGTAACCAAATGCAAACCATAATACGGATGAGATGCCGGCAATGGCAAAACATTGCATAAGGATAGAAAGAACATTTTTGGAGCGAACCAGTCCGCCGTAAAACATGGCCAGCCCGGGCAGGGTCATAAACAGTACCAGGGCCGTTGAAGTCAGGATCCAGGCAGAGTTACCTGAATTAAGGGCGGCGTCTTCAGCGAATGCGGGCAGACAGGTAAAAATCAGCAGTAGACTTGTAAGTCGAATTAAAAACTGTTTCATAAAAATACTCCCTCCCAGCAGGTAATACCTGTGTATGGTGAATTTATTCTGTTTTTTTAATGTTGATAAAAAATGATGTTCTGGTCTGTTAGCGTAAAGTCCTTAGTCCTTAGTCCTTAGCTTTCCCCTTTCTTCTGATTTTAAAGCGCATCATGACCGGTTTCTCCGGTGCGAATGCGAATTACACTTTCAAGCTCGTGGATAAAAATCTTTCCGTCACCAATCTTTCCGGTACCGGCAGAATTGACTATTGCATCAATCACCGTATCGACCTGATCACTGGCAATGGCGATCTCGAGTTTTACTTTTGGCAGGAAATCTACGACATACTCAGCGCCTCGATATAACTCGGTATGTCCTTTCTGGCGACCAAAGCCTTTGACTTCGGTTACGGTAATGCCCTTAATTCCGACATTGGCGAGTGCGTCCCTGACATCATCGAGCCTGAAAGGCTTTATTATTGCTGTTAACATTTTCATGATGATCCTCCTCGTGATCTAAAGAGAAGGAGTTTGCCTTAGAATGGTGTGAAGTTTCAAGGGGTGTAAGTTCCAAGTTCCAAGATCCAAGTCCCAAGTCGAACGGCAGAAGCAGATTTTATTTTTTACTTGGAACTTGGATCTTGGATCTTGGAACTTTTTTTAACCCAAAAAAGGGGCGCCGAAGCGCCCCTGAAGTTCAGTATTGAACAGGGAGTAAACTATTTATTGGTGAACTCCGGATAGGCTTCGAGGCCACATTCTCCGATATCCACACCTTCGTACTCTTCTTCTTCACTAACCCGGATGCCCATGACCATCTTGATGATGCCCCAGGTGACCAGGCTTGCGCCAAATGACCAGGCGAAGATAACAGCCATACCCGTAGCCTGAGTGATTACGGTTGCATCTGTGTTATAGATTGGTACAGCCAGCAGACCGAAGATGCCGACGACACCGTGAACGGAGATAGCACCGACTGGATCGTCAATCTTGAGCTTTCTATCAAGTATGGTGATAGCAAAGACTACCAGTAGGCCACCAAAGGCGCCGATGAGTGTGGCACCAATCGGGGTTGGAGCCAGAGGTTCAGCGGTAATGGCAACCAGGCCGGCTAGTGCACCGTTCAGTGCCATGGTAAGGTCAGCCTTACCAAACATCAGGCGTGCAGCCGAAATTCCGGCAATAACACCACCTGCTGCAGCCATGTTGGTGTTAACAAATACGGCAGCAACAGCGTTCGCTTCACCCACGTTTGACAGGATCAGTTCTGAACCACCATTGAAGCCGAACCAGCCCAACCACAGGATAAAGGTACCCAGTGTAGCCATTGGCAGGTTGGCGCCAGGGATAGCGCGCACTTCACCATTAGGTCCATATTTGCCTTTACGAGCACCTAGCAGCAGAACACCGGCGAGAGCCGCAGCTGCACCACAGAGATGTACTACACCGGATCCAGCGAAATCCTGGAAACCCATGGTATCAAGGAAACCACCACCCCATTTCCAGTAGCCCTGGAGTGGGTAGATGAAGCCAGTCATTACCACGGCGAAGACCATGAATGACCATAATTTCATACGCTCAGCGACTGCACCTGAAACGATAGACATCGCAGTTGCCACGAATACCATCTGGAAGAAGAAATCAGACATTCCAGAGTAATAAGATCCGTCATACCAGCCTTCGATATCGGTTGCGAGTACTTCAGCTGCATCGTTGTCACCACCAAACATAAATGACAGGTCGATGGCCGGGAAGTAGCCGTTGCCGTCGGCAGGGTACATGATGTTGTAGCCCATTAACATGTACATAATGCCCGCAATGGCAAACAGTACAATATTTTTAGTTAAAATTTCAGCCGTGTTCTTTGAGCGAACCAGACCCGCTTCCAGCATGGCAAAGCCAGCTGCCATCCACATTACCAGTGCACCGGTAATGAGGAAATAAAATGTATCCAGCGCGTAGCTTAGATTCTTGATACCTTCAATTGCTTCCACAATAGTTTCCTCTGTAGGTTATTGATAAAGTCGTTTATAACGCGTCAGCGTCAGTTTCACCGGTACGTATCCGTACTACGCTGTCAACCGGCGTAACAAAGATTTTTCCGTCACCAATCTTGTCTGTTCTGGCAACACCAACGATCGCTTCAATGACCTGATCAACAACATCAGCATTGACTGCAATCTCAAGTTTTGCTTTTGGCAGGAAATCAACGACGTATTCCGCTCCACGATAGAGCTCGGTGTGTCCCTTCTGGCGACCAAATCCCTTGACTTCGGTTACAGTCATGCCAGTAATACCAATTTCTGACAGGGCGTCACGCACGTCGTCAAGCTTGAATGGCTTGATAATGGCTGTGATTAATTTCATATTTAAATACTCCTTGTTAAATGATCAGACGTGCTGTGCTATCAGTACAGCTATCCACTGGTTCATGACATCAAAATAAATAATGTGATCTCGTTTTGTAATAATGCAGTTATCATGCCAATTTTAATTAATCAATAAATATCATTAATAACAATTGCTTATGAATGACGACTGGTGGAATTATCTTTCTATTTGCACCTGTTTATAACAATGGATATAAATGTATTCACCATTCTGGTGCATGCATAAAATATGCCTGTATAAGTTGATTTCATTGTGAAAAATGTGGATGATTCCAAGTCTTATGGAAAAAAAGAACCCAAACTCCGAAAGCTTTATCCGTTTCTTTGAAGCAGCCTTGCCCGGCGGACTGGCTGCCGCGGTGCGTGACAACCTGCGTGCAGCAGCAAGCAGTGCTTTTGATAAAATGGATCTGGTCAGCAATGAGGAGTTTGAAGTTCAGAAGCGCGTGCTTCTTCGTACCAGGGAGAAACTGGAGCAGTTAGAGTTACAGGTAGTGCAGCTAGAAAAAAAGATGCAGCAATAAACGATCGACAAGGAAAGTCGTTCAGTACACAACATGGGAAAGGATTCCAGCAATGTCACTCGCAAATATTTATTCGCGCTCAGCCGATGGAGTGCTGTCTCCACAGGTGTTCGTAGAAGTACATCTATCAAATGGTTTACCGTCGCTTTCCATCGTAGGTTTACCTGAAGCCGCGGTAAAAGAAAGCAAGGACCGGGTTCGAGGCGCTCTGCTGAATTCTGGTTTCGAATTCCCGCCACGCCGTATAACTATCAATCTGGCACCGGCAGATATTCCCAAAGACGGTGGACGTTTTGATCTACCGATAGCGATTGGAATTCTTGCTGCTTCTGGCCAGATTGCGAATACTAATCTGGACAGGTATGAGTTCACTGCCGAACTCGCACTGGGTGGTGAACTGCGTCCTGTCAACGGGGTACTGCCTGCGGCATTGCAGGTGGCCAGTTTGGGTCGTACTATCGTGGTGGCCAGGCAAAATGGCCAGGAGGCCTGTCTTGTTGAAGGCTGTGATGTACTGGCACCGGCTAAGCTGTTATCACTTACCGCACATCTAAATGGCCAGCAGCAGCTATCGCTAGAACAGCTAAAGCCAGTTCATCCATCAAGCAATGATTATCTGGATCTTGCAGATGTACGTGGTCAGCATCAGGCGAAAAGAGCACTGGAACTTGCCGCTGCTGGAAACCATAGCTTGTTGATGTCAGGTCCGCCAGGAAGTGGCAAGACCATGTTGGCCAGCCGCCTGCCTGGCATCCTGCCGGAAATGACTATGCAGGAGGCACTGGAAACAGCAGCTATTTATTCCGTTGCAAAAACCAACCTTGACCCTGACAACTGGAAACGCCGTCCAATACGCTCTCCGCATCACACGGCATCTGCTGTCGCACTGGTTGGTGGAGGATCTAAACCGATGCCAGGAGAAATATCTCTTGCCCATAATGGTGTTTTATTTCTTGATGAATTGCCAGAATTTGGTCGTCATGTACTGGAAGCTCTGCGTGAACCAATGGAGTCTGGAATGATTTCTATATCAAGGGCCAGCAGGCAGGCTGAGTACCCTGCACGTTTTCAGTTTCTGGCAGCTATGAATCCCTGTCCCTGTGGTTACCTGGGTGAGCTCAATGGTCGTTGTCGGTGCACTGAGGAAAAAATTGAACGTTACAAAGCGAGATTATCAGGCCCATTAATGGATCGGATTTACTTGCAGGTTGAGCTGTCAGCCGTTCCCATGGAAGTATTACTGGATAAGCAGCATCAGGCTGAAAGTAGTTTAGAGGTACGCCTGCGGGTCTCGGCTAGCCGTCAGCGGCAATTAGATCGTTCGGGTATATTTAATTCGCAGCTAAGCCCCCAGCAACTTGATGGCGAGAGCAATATATCCAGCTCAGCAAGAAGTTGTCTTGCTGATGCTATGACGCGACTGGGTCTGTCAGCACGCTCATTTCACCGAATGTTGCGGGTAGCCAGAAGCATAGCCGACCTGGCTGCCTGTGATGAGGTTCTGGATCAGCATATTGCTGAAGCTATCCGTTATCGTAGTCTGGATCGTTATTTAAAGAAGATAACGTAAGAAAAAATGACAGCATAGATCAGTAAAAACACAATGAAGTTCTGGTCACCATGATTGGTTCGCAGTGTTTGCCAGTTGAAGTACCAGAGAGGGTTGCTGTCACTGACCCCCTTAGTCGGCAGGAAAGAACGTACTTTGCTGCGGTAATCATCATAACCTTCAAGCAGACCAATCAGCCTTGCTTCCTCACGTTTTACGCGATTGACCATGTAGAACACATAAAGAACGGTGTAGAAGAGAATAAACCAGATGTTGCCAAATAATACGGCGAATCCCAGGCCAAGAAAATAACGTCCCAGGTACATCGGGTTTCTAACGATAACATAAGGCCCACGAACGGTTAGCTCCACATTTTTAATCAGTGAAGCAAAACTCCAGGTTTGAATCAACTCACCAAATAGTGATATCAGGAACCCTGCCAGCAGGTAGTCTGTGTTGATATATCGGAGCAGAAAAATAAGAAATAGAGGTGCCAGTAGGTAACGGATTTTTAACCAGAACCTGCGCAGAGTGGGATTGTTGAAGAAATCTGAAAACATAGTAGCTTGTTAGATATAGTAATGGGTGACTAGCTTGAGCCGATATTTTAACTGATTTACTGATGAAATGATTGCTATCGAGGGACAGCCATCGCCTCAGAGCGAATAGTAGTCAGGCATTGATTATAGTTTATCCACGCGGGCAGTTTCTTTTTCATTAACTTGTTCAGGCGTCGATTAAGGCCGGATAGTTCCAGCTTGTACGGAACGAGTATATTTTCCGGTAGGAAAATGATCAAGGAGGATAAGTTCAAAAGATTATTGAGCGAAACTTCCAGTTCAGAAAGATGATAAGCCGTAAGTTTTGGTGAACTTTCCTTAAGTTCCTTTGTTTGAAGCTGGATTGCTTGTAGCACATTTTCATTTATTGGTGTGACGATTTCACTGGCAGTTGTGTCAGCAGTAGGTATCAACCAGTCAGGGGCATTTTCAGTAATCTGGTCTGGCTCTACTCTTTCTGGTTTTTCATTGCCCAATAATACTTGTTCAATTAAATTCAGTTTTTCCAGTAACTGGATAAATCTCTCCTGATCTGGTTCCTCTGCAAGTCTTGAATTGAGCTTGTCCAGTTTATTACGTAGTGGCAGTCGTTCATTAATAGTATAGGTTGATTGGTTGCCTCTACTGGTCTTTATATTACGGATGCGTGTCTCGAGCTCTTTAGTTTCTTCGCGTATGCGCACCAGGGAGCGGCTGTAATCAGAAACTGCTTCACGTGCATTTTCTATAACGGGTAAGGAAAGTCCTGCAAGCTCTCCAAATCGGAGGAGTGCATCCTTGATATAGAAGTCCATATTCATACTCTCCCAGACTTTGATAGAATCACGTGTTTCTTCATAGGCGAGAGTCAGGGACTGATTGGTATACTCATATCCAACTTTACTGAATGAAACGGAAAACTGTGTACGTGCAGCAGGTTCAATCAGGCAATGTGCAAGGGTGCCGTCTATCAACTCCTTATTGGCAGTGTTCGTTACTACAGGCTTACTCTTTTCTGAAGTTTTTGTTTTTTGTTTGATAGCAGTCTGTTTCTGAACCGTTTCAATAATCTGGTCATTTATTGCAGGCATAATATCGGGGAAAAAGATACCCGCGGCTTTCCATCCAACAAGGAACAGAAGAATTGATATCAGAATGCTGAATAGAATGTTTTCTCTAAGGAATTTTCCCGGGAAGAATTTGCCTTCAGTGGCGCCACCGTACATCTTCTCGATGACTTCTTCCATGTTCTGGTCTTCATCTTTCTCTCGATAGGCATCGACATTATCGATCAGGAAGCGTCGGGCTGAACTATTTGACCAGGCATCCCGAACGACGTTTTCGGGTTTTTTTACTGTGTCCAGAAGTTGTTTAATGGCACCGGTTTCTTCAGGTTTGAAATCATTTTCACTATCACTTTCGTCAGTTGTCTTTGTAGTGTCTTTAGCTTGTGCTTCTTTCTCAAATTCTGCATCAGATATACCCGTAGTCATGACAACTTGTTCATCGACCGTTGTATTTTTCGATGTAGGTGCAGCAGCTTTTTCAG
>JAUVSB010000095.1 GCA_030597275.1 Gammaproteobacteria bacterium | reverse complement strand
TAAAGCCGAATTACCAGGTAGCGCAGTTGCCGTCCTGGGACCCTGAAACGGCTTCCAATCCATTCAAAACCTATGCAGTAATACCACCGCTTTCTCGTTATCAGTTTCTGCTCGACGATGCCCGTTTCTTCATCGAAGGGTTCATTAAAGGCCCCGTCTGTCGTGGCATGATTGCGCTGAACGTGATTGAGGATCGCTTCTGGGTGGTTTTCCTGGATCCCAAAGCAGACCAGATGCTGATGAAACCGGATTTCCTCCTTGAGGTATCTGATTATCTGAAGATACCCTCATCTCAGGCAGGCAGCGTTAGCTTGCTCGGTACCTGGAAGAAATATCTTAAACTGGAACAGGAATATGTCGCCAAGCGTTTCAAGTTTTATGAAGCGATGAAGCAGCATGACATTAAAGATGCGATGAATTTCCTTTGGGATGGTGATGGGGAAAACCCCAATGCTGCGTTGACTATCTTCAGACATTTTGATTCGGCCTCTGTTGATTATGGTTTTACAGGAGACTATCCCGACACCGCCTGGGTGATTGATTATCCATTGTTAGAACGTATCCATTACCTGCTGGTAGCCGGCTTTAACGTTTTTGGAAATTTAAAGCATCAGCTGAATACTCGGCTCTATATGGATTTCCTGCGCATGGAAGGTGAGGATATGTATCTTGCCTTCTTACCTGTCAGCCATCGAAAAGAAATCCGTGACAGCTGGTACGGGGGCATGCGCAAAGGCATGGAAAGAGATCTTGGCGATATATATGGCTGGATGAACAAAGATGTCGTGACCGGTTATAAAACAGATGACCCCCAGGTCGAGTTATTCCAGCACATGGAGAAGAAACTGGCGCCAGTATTAAGGCGGGATGATGATATAAACCGCTGTCAGAAAGCCAGTTGCCGCAGTAAGAAAGGTAGCGCTAAACATCAGGCAGACGTTGCCATGCAAAAGGTGGCTGATATAAATGGCCTGGTGCTTATTGCCTTCCCTGACCTGGCCTTCGTTCGGGTCAAAATGGGTGGCAAAGCTGAAAATGACCTGGCCTACACTATTATACGCAACAAGGCCTATAATAACGTGACATCAATGTTCAGCGATGAAAAAGACAGCGCCACCAGGGACTACAGTAATGATTCATTAACGGTTGTTGACTGGTTGGAAGGCTCTTACCCGAACTTCTTCTCTGACGTAGATTTCAAAGATATTGAGAAGTTTACCGAGCGTTACGCCAGTTTGGAAACACGGGAAGATTACGAAGGCTTTGTCAGTATTTATGGTGTGCGGAGAACGAACCATCATTTCTGGGAAATAGCTGACTGGTTTCAGAATAAATCTCTTCAGGATCGCCCGATAAGGGCAGGTTTGTTTGACCTGAACCGTTATTTGAACAGGTAAAGAAGAGATCGTTTTACGGTTTACATTTTAGGTGTTACGTAAACCGTAAAACGTAAACCATGTTACTAGTATTTAGCGACCTTCAGCTCGTCAGGTAGAACACGAAATGTAACCTTGATCGGGTTGTGATCCGATGAAGTGACCTGCCGGGCCTCACTCGCTACAGACTCCATGCCTCGATAGAAAACATGATCTATTTCATTGCCGAATATTGTGACCCTGTTTTTGCTTTGATAGGTAACCGCCTTTAGAGAAAGTTCGGTCACCATGTTTTCAATAATCTGCTTTCTGTCTTCACTCCAGCTATTGAAATCACCGGCAACAATAACCGGGCCCTGATGCTGGACGATGGCGGCTGTCAGCGTATTGATCTGTTCACTGTAAACCTCGGTTCCCAAAGTGAAATTGATGCTGTGGATATTAGCCACCAGCAGTTTTTCATCAGTGCCTGACAGCTCGTACTTATTGACCAGGACCGTTTTAGGCAGGCGCAGAAATGGTTCTGTGGTTCTCAGGCCACAGCTTGATACTGCCTTAACTCGAGAACCGGTGAGAACACCGGTAGCTTCATCATTAACGACAAAACCGGTGTTTAGTGTCCAGTGAATACTTTGTTTCTTTAGCGTTTCTTTAACTTCCGGACTCAGTCGTGCTTCCTGAATAATCACCAGGTCCTGACCTTCACTTAGCTGACGAAAATCTTCGGCCCAGTTCTTTTTCTCACCTTTGTAGATATTCCAGTTCAGCAGGGTGATGTTATTTGAATCCAGCTCGTGTGCACTATCTCGTTTATTATCGGAATAATGCTGAGCTTGCTTAGTGTCACAGCTGCTGATGCTGACAGAACGATCCTCGTCCAGTATTTTATTGACTAGCTGTGGTTGTTCCGGCACAGAGACACAACCCGATGCCAGCAGTGTGCCGGCAACGACGGTTGTGATAACAAAAAGTGATGTTTTATGTCCGCGCTTCAGTTTCATATTTTCTCTTAGGTGGTTTTGCTCTGAATTACTCATCTTTGATATCCGTTAATTATAGCATATGCGGCCGTTTGAGCTTTTTCCCACGAATTTGCTGCTTAAAATTGTATAATGAGACCTTATGATACGGTTTTTCGGCCAGTTGGGCTTGACCGGCCACGCCAATTGCTTGTCAGGCTTGCAGTTCCCTTATGGCGTGTGCGTAGTCCTAATTACTGGCTCTGATGCTAATGAAGTCACCTACGGCTTCCTCGAATTCGCTCATATACAATCGACGCGATGTGTAGCCATCCCAAACCTGCCCGCAAACCATACGGTATATATCCGGGTATTCGTCTGATTCAAGGTACATGTAGGTTTTTATCAGCCAGGTGTAGCTGTTATTGCTTGAAAATAGAGAGGAAAGGTTGTCGTCTGATGAAGCAATCATCATCCTTCTTGATTTTTTAAGCCGGGTGAATGGTTCTTCATCACGAACTACACGAGTGATACGGAAATCTACCGCAGGTATGTGTTTCTCTTTTCGAACCAATGTCCTGACAACGAGCTGACAGTAGGGTTCCCATTTGTCCAGATCCTTTATCCTGAGTTGCTTGCTGAATTGCAATGACGCCCTGACTTCATTGGCGGCAATCGTTAATGGCTGGTTTACGGTAAGTATACTGCCTGTTGGGACATCAGAAAAAAAACTTGTCTTTGTTTCGACTGGTATTGAAGCACATGAGCTGAATAGAATGCAGCATACGGGGAGTAGCAGTCGTTTCATCTAAAGCCTCAAATGTTTACCAGTCTATTATGAGGATAGCTCAGGATTAAAGAAAATCCTGTTTACGGCTCTAGCTAGAATTCGGGTTATGGAAAGACTAGTTTACGACAACGGCCCTTAATACCTGCCCTTTTTCACCTATAGTCCAGACGTGACTATGACTGGAAGAGGGTATTTTCTTGCCACCTTGAGAAAGAAATGGCTGGAACGTGTCGACCCGGCTAAAGGCAAGTTCTTTACCTGACCCCGGCCCTGCTGGAGTCCATTTCTTATCACTGGAAAGGTCCAGACCATAGAACTTGCCATCTGTAGAGATGATGTATACGAGCTTGCCTGAGGAAACCAGGGCCGTTGCCTGAGCATCACCGGGCAGTTCCTGCCAGGCTTCTTTTTCAGGTAAATAAATATAGATCTTATTGTCATTATTAATTATAAAAACCAGGTCGTACCAGTCTGGTTTGTCACTAGTTCCAGCATTATAGGATTCGGCAAATAGATCGAGAGCATTAAATGTATCCTGGGTCTCTTTACCATCACTATCAAGCAATTTTACTGCAAGCTTTTTCCATTCCTTGCCATCGCCGCCATAAACATGGCCGCTGCGTGCGCCGATCATATAGGGGGAGCCATTAGCCTTGGAAACTGAAAGGCGTCGGGCATTACCATTGCCGGGGTACTCCAGCCAGCCACTGCTTGGGCTGGCAAAGTTACTATCCAGGTGGTAAATCTTGTTGCTCTTCTTGCCAACAACCCAGGGCACGCCATCGCCGTCTATACTGATATCCATGGCTGTGCCGCCACCTGAAACTTTTTGCCAGCTTTCGTAAACTTCACCAAACCACTCACCCGATGCCTCTTTACCAATCTCCATATTTAGAAAGAAAATATGTCCCTTTTCATCAAGAATAACGGGTGTTTCTCTGTAAACATCGAGGGCAACCGCACGACCATCATCATTAGCGAAGAGTAATTCCCATTGCCCAAGCTGTGGTGGTGTGGCCCAGCTTGCCCCGGCGAAAACGAGAGCGAAGAGAGACAGGAAGCGTGCGTATCTAAATTTCATTTTGGTATCCATCATTTGTATTGCCTGGAATATGGGCACCTCTATTTATTCATGAATAAATAGAGGTGCCCATTGGTTTTGATTGTATCTATTGTAGGATAATCTAACACATTCAATCTTTTGAGCTATGATTTTAGTCAAGTTTTTTGACAAATTAAGGATTGTTGATGTTCCTGACAAAAGGTTTTTTCAATACAAAGGAGTTTTTATGACTGAAGCAGATATCGGCCTGATCGGACTGGCAGTGATGGGGCAAAATCTGGCTCTGAATATTTATGATCATGGTTACAAGGTGTCGGTACACAATCGCACATCCAGCAAGATTAGAGATTTCCTGCAAGGGCCAGCACGCAGTAGCAATATTTCAGGATTTGAAACATTAGAGGAATTTGTTTCGTCACTAAAAGCACCTCGAAAAATCATCATGATGATACGTGCAGGTAAACCGGTAGATGAATTAATAAGTAGATTGCTCCCCCTGCTGGATAAAGGCGATATCATTATAGATGGCGGAAATTCACGTTTTACCGATAGCAACCGTCGCTATCTGGAACTATCAGAAAAAGGCTATCGTTTTATAGGCACAGGTATTTCTGGAGGAGAAGAAGGTGCCCGTCATGGGCCTTCTATTATGCCTGGAGGGGATAGCACTGCCTGGCCGGACGTAAAAGAGATACTCCAGAGTATTTCCGCAAAGGTTGATGACGAACCTTGTTGCCAATGGATCGGCCCGGGAGGAGCAGGCCACTATGTGAAGATGGTACATAATGGTATTGAATATGGCGATATGCAGTTGATAGCTGAAGCCTATCATCTGATGCGATCTGGCCTGGGCATGACTATTGAGGAGATCCAGGCTGTTTTTGCGGAATGGAACGAAGGGGTGCTGGATTCATACCTGGTAGAGATTACGGCTAATATTCTCGCCTTCAGAGATAAACAGGGAAAAGCTGTGATTGAACTGATACTTGATGCAGCCGGGCAGAAGGGGACTGGAAAATGGACCGGTATCAGTGCACTGGAACTCGGTGTGCCTTTAAGTATGATTGGCGAAGCAGTCTTTGCTCGTTGTTTGTCTGCGATCAAGGAGGAGCGCGTCCGTGCTGACACGTTGCTGTCGAGTTCACATGCGGTGTTTAAAGGTGACAGGAAGCTTGCCCTGGGATTTATCCATGATGCCCTCTACGCTTCTAAAATCATTTCCTATGCCCAGGGATATATGCTGATGCGCGATGCCGCAACAGAGTATGACTGGCAGCTTGATTTTGGGGATATAGCGTTGATGTGGCGGGGTGGTTGCATCATACGCAGTCGTTTTCTTGGAAATATCCGTCAGGCGTATGATGAAAACCCTGCACTGGAAAATCTGTTGCTAGATAAGTTCTTTATCGGTGAAATTAAGGTTTCTGAAGCAGGTTGGAGCGAGGCTGTTAAGCTGGGTGTAGAACTTGGAGTACGATGTCCCGCCATGTCCTCTGCGCTGGCATTCTTCGACGCCTATCGTCGTGTTGGGT
>JAUVSB010000118.1 GCA_030597275.1 Gammaproteobacteria bacterium | reverse complement strand
TGCGCCGGTAGTAATTGGTAAGGGTGCAACGATTGGTGCTGGATCTACCATTATAAAAGATGCACCTGCAGATGAATTGACACTGAGTAGGTCAAAGCAAGAAACTAGAAAAGGCTGGCAACGTCCTGTTAAAAAGAAGGCTCAGAAGGAGAGCTGAGACAATGTGCGGAATTACTGCGGGTATTTCAACGAGTGACGTGACAGGTACTTTACTGGAAGGATTGAAGCGACTGGAGTACAGAGGCTACGACTCAGCTGGGCTGGCACTGTTAAATGATAAAGGTGAAATTCTCCGTAAACGTTCAACAGGTCGAGTAGCGACCTTAGAAGAGGAGGTATCCAAAGATAAAGAGCTTAGAGGTAATGTTGGTATCGCCCACACACGCTGGGCAACGCATGGTAAACCAACAGAGAATAATGCTCATCCACACATCTGTAATGAAACAGTAGGTCTGGTACATAACGGCATAATCGAAAATCATGAATCACTGCGGGCCTCGCAGGAGAAGCTTGGATATCGGTTTACATCCAATACAGATACCGAAGTCATCGTCCATCAGGTTCACCATAATCTTGAATTGTATGATGATCTTTTTAGTGCCTTACAGCAAACGGTTAAAGAGCTTGAAGGTGCCTATTCCCTTGCCGTTATCAGCAACCTGGAGCCAGGCAACCTGGTAGTTGCACGTCAGGGCAGCCCACTGGTTATTGGTTTATGTGAAGGTGAGAACTATATCGCCTCTGATGTTTCTGCTCTAATTTCAAAAACCCGTAATTTCATCTTTCTCGAAGAGGGAGATGTCGCACGTATAACTGTCGATGATGTAGATATCGTTGATGTTAATGGTAATTATGTTGAGCGTAAGGTGCATCAAAGCAAGTTAAGTTCTGATTCAGTTGAACTGGGTGAATACCGGCATTACATGCTGAAAGAAATCTATGAGCAACCTACGGCAGTCAGCGATACTCTGGAAGGCCGACTATCAGGAAATCATTTGTTAGCCGCAACTTTTGGGCATGAAGCCGATGAGATATTTAATACCATTAACAGCGTACAAATTATTGCCTGTGGTACCAGTTATCATGCAGGGCTGGTAGCGAAATACTGGCTGGAAGGGCTTGCTGGTGTTGCTGCATCGGTGGAAGTGGCAAGTGAGTTTCGCTATCGTTCTCACGTGGTACCGGAAAATTGTCTGGTAATCACTATTTCACAATCTGGTGAAACCGCAGATACTCTTGCTGCATTGAAGTATGCCAAAGAGATAGGATTCAAGCATTCTTTATGTATATGTAATGTAGCTGAAAGTTCTCTGACACGTGAATCAGACATGGTGTTATTGACGCATGCAGGGCCTGAAATTGGTGTCGCATCCACCAAGGCTTTTACCACCCAGTTAATTGCATTAATGCAGGTAGTAATTGCACTGGGTCAGCGAAATGCTTTAACCAATGAGTTGGAAGAAAGGATAGTCAGAGAGCTGAGGAGCCTGCCAGTAAAAATTTCTGAAGCCCTTGAACTGGATGCAAAAATTACAAAAATTGCTGAGAAATTTGCAAACAAAAAACATGCCCTGTTCCTCGGCAGAGGAACACATTATCCTATCGCGATGGAAGGTGCATTGAAGCTAAAAGAGATATCCTATATTCATGCCGAGGCCTATCCTGCCGGGGAACTGAAGCATGGGCCGTTGGCACTGATAGATGAAGAGGTGCCTGTTATCGCCGTTGCACCGAACAATGAATTACTGGAAAAATTAAAATCAAATATCCAGGAGGTACGGGCCCGAGGCGGTGAGTTAATTGTATTTGCTGACCCGGGCACAGGCTGCAAACAAGAGGATGGTTTGACTGTTATCGAAGTTGCACCCGTTGACGATATTATAGCGCCGATAATATTCACCATTCCCTTGCAGTTGCTTGCCTATCGTGTGGCCCTGATCAAGGGGACAGATGTTGATAAGCCACGAAACCTGGCCAAGTCAGTGACGGTTGAGTAAACAAAAAAAGCATCCTTCCTCTGTTTGAATATAGATACTTTTCATAAACCAGGCGAGTTGATAGTTCTTACTTTAGTGCTATAGTCAGTCCTCTTGAGCAGGAGAGTTGTCGCAGATGTTCCAGCAAACAATAAGAAAGCTTGTGAGTACCATGCTTTGTTTAGTCATTGCTTTGACGACCTGCGGCGTCAATGCACAAAGTGATTCTGACACCAACGATAAAAGCAAGATTCTCGACTCTCTACTTAACGAGAAGCTCGAATTTTACAGGCATTTATATCCTGAGATATCATTCCTGATCCTGAAGGGTGGTGATGAATTAGTCGCTGATATGATGGCCCTGGACCTGGCACTCGGGCATCAGCCCAGTAGCATGGACTATGAGCACCCGACGAAGTTGCGCGAAGATCTGATGATGGCCAGCGCAAATCGTATTGTGTACATGTTGCAATACAGGATGCCATCAGCTTCGTTGTTCAAGGCCGATACCCCGCTTGGCTGGCAGGAGCATATCTGTGTTTTAACCATTAACCCCGACGCGATTGCCGCAGATTCGATCAGTGCAACCCGGAACCTTTTAGATCTTCCGCAGGATTTCATCCAGAAAATCCCTGACGATTTGAGACTGCAGCCCGCTGATTATCTTGAATTTGTCATTGACCATGAAATCTATCACTGCCTTCAATCCATGTATGTTGGGCCGCAAAAAATGTCACAAAAGGAGTTTTGGGGAGAATATAACAGCTTTCTTAATGAGCAGGGTGCGGACGTCTATGGCCTGGGGATGCATATCAATACCCGGCTCGAGGTGTCGTCCTTTGCAAGAAATATTTTGAGGATACGTGGTATGGCTCTGTATACTGCAGACCCCGATCATCTGACGTGTAGAGCCTTGCAACAGATCTTCAAAGTGCCAGTCAAAGATATTGCCGAAATGAGTGCCAAAGAAATCTTCGACACGGCGAACCGCATTCAGGAGCGTCTGGCTATGAGCTATGATGAATACATCCAGTACCTGGCTTCTTCCATTCAGGCAATGAAGGTGCTCGGCGTGGAAGACCTGGTGACAGATGAGTTACGTAGCAGGATCAAGGGTGTTCAATCAGACCCGGCACAGGTCAAGGAACTTGTCACAAATACCCGCCGCTACCTTTCTGAATTGAGTTGTGATGAGATCGAAAGATAAACAGATAAATCCAGGCCATGGGTATGTCCTTAATGTTTTAGGTTTATCATCGTACAAACCACGAACCAAGATTAAGGCTTATGCCTTTAAAGGTCCCATTGGAACTAAATCGGTATCCGAGGCCGATATTATCAAACTCCATGAACCACAATTTAATCGGTCGATTGCGGTAACCGTAGGCAACTGCCACTTCGATCTGGTCATCGACAGCATCTATGCTGCCGTCGGGAAGTCCGAATGTCAGTTCGTCACCAAGATATGAATAGGCAAGAGTCCAGTGCAGATCAATGGGGTCACCGATTTTACTGATTTTGTTTAGCGGCTGTCTGTATTCAATTCCTGCCTGTATCACAGCCAGGTCATTCGATGGTCCAACACTGGGAGTATAACCGGCATAATAAATACTGTTTATCAATGCCCAGTTCCTGGAAGCGGCTGGCAAGGTGTAGCGACTCTTGATGCCAGTATAATAGATCCATGCTGAGTCACTTGAGCCCAGTTTTGTACCCCAGCCAAAGTTTGCGTAAGGGCGTAAATGCCATTTTTGAGTGATTGGGATATCCAGTATGATGCCCGGTGTGAAAACTGCGGAGCCAAAATTATCGGGGTCTATGAGTCCCGGTAAGTCGTCGATATTGTAGAAACCCACTGATAGTGCATAATCAATTTCAAAACCAATTTCTCGTTTGCCTGACTCAGTGATGGAGGAACGTCGAAGCGTCTGCCGGACAGGCAGGCTCAATGCGAATAAGGACTGGTTGTCGTCTACCGTGTACCAGCCGGTGCCAAAAACTGATGAGTAGGCCCAGTTTACCGGTTCAACATCAGCCTCTTCAGCAAACAGGGCAGCAGGCTGAAGGATACAAAGCATGAGTGGCAGCTTGCATGCAATTTTGCGCAGCTGGTTATTTAGTTTCATACAGGTAGTAGTTAGATTGGTTTCTTCGTGAGTTTACATGCACAGTGTTAGGACACAAATTCTGCTAATATAGTATATTGTATTTGAGAGTAGCAAAAATGTTCTTTCCCCAGTTAAAATAAAAATTCATATTTTCACTAAGTATAAGATTCGATGGATGTATCACACCTACTTGATGGACTGAATGAGCCACAACGCAAGGCCGTGGCGGCGGATGAAGGGCCATTACTGGTGCTGGCAGGTGCGGGCAGCGGAAAAACTCGTGTGTTAACCCATCGGGTTGCCTGGCTGGTGCAGGCCTTCTCCTATTCCCCCCTGTCGATTCTGGCGGTTACCTTTACCAACAAGGCTGCCAGCGAGATGCGTGGTCGCATCGAACAAATGCTGGGTTTTCCGGTGGGTGGCATGTGGATGGGGACATTTCATGGT
>JAUVSB010000034.1 GCA_030597275.1 Gammaproteobacteria bacterium | reverse complement strand
GGTAAAGGTTGTAGCTGGCAATAAGAAATGGAAAGGAATTTGACAAAATACCCACCGAATCATTTTTTCCGAATATAAAATAGCTGAGCAGCATCAGACTGCCGGCAATACTCATATACCAGAAGAGCCGTGGCATCACGACCTTGCGAGAACGCCGGGAAGCCCAAAGCTGAACAAACCAGCGACCTGAAAATAACACCACACCAACATAACCCACGATCTTCCACGGAGTGATGACCATGGTTATTCCCAGTATTTCAAAAATGGCTATCGTATTGTTCATATTTTTCTCGTTGTTTTCCTTGCTGAGATTCAGCAGCTAAAGACATTTCCCACGCAGCAGAAAGACAAACCCACTGCCAGTCACACTAAACCTTATTTTTTTCTTTCGCCACTACAGGGTGAGTTGTTCTGGACTTAAGCCAGATCACACCCATAATATCGAAAATACCCACCCACAGGCGGTCAAAAAAACCATAGTGGGATGAACCAAGTTGACGCTCCCTGTGGTTCACCTCTACAGACATCACCCTGCCGCCCCCATTTATCATCATCGCGGGTAAAAAACGGTGTAAATGGTCAAAAAATGGGATGTCCAGATAAGCCTCTCGATTAAATACCTTCAGGCCACAGCCAGTATCAGGGGTATCATCATCGAGTAGCCATCCACGAATTCCATTGGCAAGTCGTGATGATAACCGTTTAATAAATGTATCCTTGCGATTCTTCCGGTAACCATTCACCAATACCACACCCGTATCTGCATATTTTATTAAAGTATCGAAAAGAGCCTTTATATCTGCCGGGTCATTTTGACCATCTCCATCCAGTGTTGCGATAACGGGAGATCTTGCATTTGTTATACCTGTTCGAACGGCGGTACTTTGACCCACACCTGATTCGTGGCTGATGATATGTAATAAGGGAAGGCCTGTTTGAACCTCTTCCAATATTTCCAGCGTGCTATCACTGCTGCCATCATTGACATAGATTAATTCATAATCAAGTACACCATCCAGTGCCTGCCTGACCTCATCAATCAGCAAGCGAATGTTTTCTTCTTCGTTCTGCACGGGTATGACTACAGAAAGGTCTGGCATTAGTAACGAACTCCTAATTCGATTTTGGGGTATTATATCGAGCTAAGATGAACAATACACCGGAGCATTCGGTATTTAACCGATTCAATAAATGAAAATTGCACTCTATTTCCATCGATTTACAGCAAAGTCCTGTGCTTTTCTGTCTATTGTGTTACTCATAAGCACTGCACCTGCCCTTGCCTATCAACAAGAGCAGAGCCAACAATCAGAAATACGTTACATAGACCGTAGCAAGGGTGAACGAAATATAGCGATCCCGCTCTACTCACCTGAGACCGATCATGTTCAACAAATAACTCAGCCGTCAGGTGGTGCATTACTGTGGCGTATAGAACAACCTGAAAGTAGTAATATCAAAAGCAGTTACATATTTGGCACCATTCATATTGATGATGAACGAGTGATGGAGATCCCTGATAATTTGCTACATCGGCTGATCGCAGCAGACACACTGATGCTGGAACTGGAATTAAATGACGGTGGCTCTGTCGACTTGCTGAGAAAGATGTTATTTACAGATGGCAGAAACCTGACCCAGGTGATTGGCGAACAAAGCTTCAAAGATGTCAGCAAAGCACTAATAGAATCTGGCAACCAATTGCCGATAGATGTTCTCACACTGCTTAAACCCTGGGCTGCAATGCTCTTGTTGATCAAACCAGAAAACAAATCTGGCACTTTCCTTGATAAAAAACTCGCTCAGCTGGCCAGAAATGCGGGAGTCAGGGTACAGGGACTGGAAACTGTCAGTGAACAACTTTCCGTCTTTGATGATATTGAAATAGATGATCAGGTCAGCCTGTTACACTCAGCCATGGACACCCTGGATGAAAAAGATCAGGCTTACCAGCAAATGCTCGATGCCTATCTGAGCGGAGACCTGGCTGAGTTGGTAAATGTAAGCGACAGCCAGCTACCCAAGGACCAGCGGCTGGCTAATATGATCAATACAAAACTGATCACTGAACGAAATCAACTAATGCTTAATCGAATGCAGGAGCATCTGCTGGCTGGAAACACTTTCATTGCTATTGGTGCCCTGCACCTGGCGGGGGAACAGGGGCTGCTGGAAAAACTCAGAACTGCCGGCTACCGGCTAACACGAATTGGGCTGTATGAATAAGTTTCTAGTCCATACGCCACAAACACTGACCATCCGTTTTCTTATCCAGCTCATCCAGCCAGGCCTCGTGTAACATACGCTCCACCTCGGTAGCCTGAATAATAGGTAATACAGGACGGTTGCTATCCAGTTGACGAATTATCATCTCTTCCGCTGACTTCTGCCCTGCGTCACTATCCTGGAACAGGGCTTCCTGGCCACCGGTTAAAGCAAGGTATACCTCAGCCAGTAGTTCAGCATCCAGTAGGGCGCCATGCAGTTCGCGCTGTGAATTATCAATATTAAAATGTTTACACAGGGCATCGAGAGAATTTTTCTGGCCCGGCCGCATACGCCTTGCCATTACCAGGCTATCAATCACCTCGCAGTATTTTTTCGTATCGCCCAGCTTCCGACCGGTAAGCGTTAGTTCCATATCTATAAAACCAACATCAAACGGGGCATTGTGAATAATTAACTCGGAATCTTTGATATAAGCAAGAAAGTCATCAACAATATCTGCAAAGTGCGGTGTATCTTCAAGAAATTCATTGGTGATGCCATGCACCTCAATGGCACCCGCATCAATTTTCCTGTCAGGCTGCAGATACTGATGTAATTCATTTCCAGTTCGTTTACGGTCGATCAGCTCAACACAGCCAATCTCAATAATACGATGCCCCTTGTGAGGATCTAATCCCGTTGTTTCCGTATCTAAGACCACTTGTCTCATATTTTCACACCACTTATCCTGCTTTCAGCATCTGGTCTATAGCCTGGTTGGCGAGACTATCGGCGTGCTCGTTTCCCTCAATTCCTGAATGCCCTTTCACCCAGTGCCAGTCAACGTCATGGCGCTCAATTGCCTTATCCAGACTGATCCATAAGTCCTGGTTCTTAACCGGCTTCCTGGCAGCCGTTTTCCAACCACGCTTTTTCCAGTTCTCCATCCATTCAAGTATACCCATACGTACATATTGTGAATCGGTATACAGGCTTACTCTACATGATCTTTTTAGACTTTCCAGTGCCTGAATTGCTGCCAGCAGCTCCATTCTGTTATTGGTCGTTTCTTTTTCAGCACCATAAAGCTCCATTTTCTTACTACCATAGCTAAGCACTGCACCCCAACCACCGGGTCCGGGGTTGCCGCGACAGGCACCATCGGTATAAATAACTACTTCTGACATTGCTAGACTATCCTTTATTTTCCCCGCATTTCTGGCGATATTTTAATTTTCATGTAACTCTTAACGGCAGGTTCGGCGATATTCATATAGGCATCTTCTTTAAAGTTTTCCCGTAAGTCTATAACTGTTGTGCCCTGATCCCTTTTCTGTGCTACCAGCAGGTAAACAGACCCCAACATTGGCCACCAGCGGTCACCGGCCTCCTCCATAAAACTGAATCGCTGACGCATTGCCTTGCTCTTTATCAGGGGTGAATAGTACAGCATCATACCGCCGGTAATCTGGAAATCGAGCAAACTTAGCCAATCCCGGATTTTGTAGACGGAAAATATATGCCCATTCCAGGGAGCTTTACTGCGAGAAAACAACTTTCTCCCACCCCAACAGCTATAGGGATTAAAACCCAGGATAATCAAATGGCCGCCACTAACAAGGATATCTTTGCTTTCACGAAGCAGTTGATGCGGATTTTCTGAAAAATCCAGCATATGTGACAAAAGACATAGATCAACGGATGACGAGAAAAATGGAAGAACATCTTCAGCACTGATATAGATCGACTGCGCTTCGCCTTCATCAGCGGTGCTCATTGGCTCTGTTTCGGGTTTCTCGCCTGCCTGCAAAAAAAACTTATGATCAATATTACTTGTCTCCAGCATCATCTGTGTGCCGGCATAGGCATACTGGACAGCAATCTCTCCATTCAAAGACGGTAAAAATTTTTGCAGGGCACTTTTCTCGGCTGCCAGCAGGGACTGCCCAAGATTTGACTGGTACCATTCACTAAATGTAGACATAATAATAATTCAGGCAGATGCGACTGTTCTTTGCTGAGAGCAGCAAGTGTTTTTTAAATTTTTTCCAATTAAAATAATTAGAAGTATACAATGCCCCATATACCAATGTATTTATTTTTATAAACAATAAGTTATATTAGCTATCTAAATTATATTCTAGATTGCAGTGTCGATATAAGTTAGACTCATTAATAGTAATTTAATTATTTGTTAAGTGCTATGCTGTATTTTATTATAAAAAATACTCAGGCATCTCTTAATTTGACCTTGTACATAGCTGTAACTAGAATGCACCACGATGAAAAATTCAATAACAAACATCACACTCACTAGCCTGCTCATTACAGCCCTGCTGTTTCTTGGTGGTTGTGCTACGACAAAAGAAAAAAGTGCACAAAAAGGGTCTGATAGTGAATCCCTGTCATCTTATTTTGACTACGGCGAAGAAATAACCACAAGCTCAGTAACAACGACAGAAAATCAACAACCCGTGCCCTTAGCCCAGGCAGCGCCAAAAGAGTATCAGCCAAAAGAAGTTAATTACTCGCCATCAGATTTCAATGATCTGTGGGATAGAATTCGTGCAGGATATGACCTGCCTGCAGTCCAGAGCAAACACGTAGCAGAATACGAACGCTGGTTTTCTTCAAGACCTGAATATGTCGACCGACTGGTTAAAAGAGCAACGCCTTACCTCTATCACATCACAGTTCAAGTAGAACAGCGCAATATGCCAATGGAAATTGCTCTACTTCCAGCAATAGAAAGTGCCTACAAACCTCATGCATTATCCAGCGCAAAAGCAGTAGGGTTATGGCAGTTCATTCCTGCCACAGGCCGTCACTACGGACTCAAACAAAACTGGTGGTATGACGGACGTAAGGATGTTTATGCCTCTACAAATGCAGCACTGAATTACCTGGAAAAATTAAACAATGATTTTGACGGTGACTGGGCTCTTGCTCTTGCCAGCTATAACGCAGGTGAAGGAACGGTCACACGGGCAATAAAAGCCAACAAGCGGGCTGGCAAGCCAACTAATTACACAGCCCTGAAATTGCGTTCAGAAACAAGGCGTTACGTACCTAAGCTCATTGCATTTAGTAATATCATCAAGAATCCAGAGAAATACGGCCTCAAAATAGCAAGGGTTCCAAACGAGCCCTATTTCAGTGTTGTGCGCTTAAGCAGCCAGGTAGAGCTTGGCGTTGTAGCCGATGCAGCAAATATAAGTATTGAAGAACTGGAAATGCTAAATCCAGGCATCAAACGTTGGGCAACCGACCCTAAAGGCCCACACCGCTTGCTGGTTCCCGCCTATTCTTCAGAAGTTGTGGCTGATGCTCTTGCAGGTATCCCGCAGCACAAGCGAGTTCGCTGGGCACATTATCGAGTCAAAAAAGGCGATACCCTTGGTGTCATTGCAAAAAGGCATGGGGTTACAGTTTCCTCACTGAAAAAAACAAATAATCTCAGAAGCAGCAGAATACAGATAAACCAGGACCTGCTCATACCACAGGGAAAAAGTTACCGATCGGCAAAATCTAAAAGCCGTCAAAAAACAGCCTCTCGCTCTAGCAACTCTGTATCTCAACAGGCACCTAAAATAATATCCGTTCAGAAAGGCGATACACTCTGGTCACTGTCCAGACGCTACAAAGTCACCCTCAATGAACTGGTTAAATGGAACAAAATCAGTTCCAACGACCTCCTCCTAAAAGGTCAGAAATTAAAAATCTGGCGTTACTGAGAAATCAATTCCCTTCAACATCTAGCGACACCGCTACATAGCCCGTATAATCATGTCTCCTAAATTATTGGTCTTGATTGATGCGCTTAGTTTTCCTTATATCCCTGTTCCTGACGATTAGCGGCTGCAGCACACTCGTCAGCTCTGCAACTAAAGATCTGGCACACAATCTAACTCAGGCCATCCAGAATCAGAATGATCCTGATACTGTTCGTCAGGGGGCCCCGGCCTACCTGATCATGATAGACAGCTTTATCCAGGGATCTCCGGATGATGTAGACCTACTGGTTGCGGGCAGCGCTCTTTATGGCTCCTACGCCGGAGCATTTGCCACTGAAGAACCTGAGCGGGCAAAGCGTCTAACGGAAAAGTCTCTGCAATATGCATTACACGCCTTCTGCATAAAACGACCAAAGCTCTGCACTATATCTGAATTGCGCTTCCCTGAATTTGAAAAGGCTCTACAAAAGAGTGAAAAGCAAGATCTTGTGGTTCTTAATGCCTGGGGGGTCGCCTGGGCAGGCTGGATACAAAGTCGTTCTGATGACTGGGTAGCCATAGCAGAAATCCCTAAAATCAAAGCCATTATGCTTCGAGTCGTTGAGCTGGACCCGACCTGGGATAATGGAAATGCCCAACTCTACCTGGCAGTTCTCAATGCCTTTCTGCCTGCTGCTATGGGAGGAAAGCCCGATCTTGCAAAAGAGTATTTCGAACAGGCAATCAAGCTCAGTGATGGTAAGAACCTGATGGCCAAGACCCTGTATGCCCGTTATTATGCACGCATGGTATTTAATCAGGAATTGCACGATAAATTACTTAATGAGGTACTGGCTTCTCCTGCAGCCTCACCAGGTATGACACTTATTAATACCCTGGCTCAGGAACAGGCACGCCAGTTACTAGATGGATCCAGTGAATTCTTCTAACACCCTGCAGTTTTCAGTATTTCAAACATAAACTGCCTAAATATTAAATAATGGATAGATACACTATGTCACTTTTTAATACTCCTAAACGACTAATAATCTTCATCTTCGCTGTTACAACACTTGCTACATTTAGTAGTAGTTTTGCAATGACAATTAAAATCGCCACCGTAGCCCCAGATGGCACAGCATGGATGAAAAATATGCGTTCAGCGGCAAAAGAGATATCTGAAAAGACAGAAGGCAGGGTCAAATTAAAGTTCTATCCTGGTGGCGTCATGGGCAATGACAAGAGTGTGATGAAAAAAATTCGACTCGGTCAATTACAGGGTGGCGCACTGACAGGTGGCAGCCTGGCTGTCACTTACCCTGATATGCAGATCTACAGTCTACCTATGGTTTTCAAAAACTATGATGAGATTGATTACGTAAGGCCAATTATTGATCCTTTATTAAAACAGGGGATGCAAAAGAAAGGTTTTACCATTCTGGGGATTTCTGAAGGTGGTTTTGCCTACCTGATGTCAAACAGCACAATTAAAAATATTGACGACCTGAAAAAACATAAACTCTGGATACCAGAAGACGATATTCTAAATGAAGCCCTGTTCAGGAAAATGGGTGTGCATCCACTTACACTGCCTTTGGCAGATGTTTATACCGGTCTGCAAACCGGCCTGATCGATACCATCGGTGCCACCACAACCGGCGCCCTGGCATTCCAGTGGCATACACGAATACGAAGTGTTACCGATGTTCCTCTGCTGTACCTGGTCGGTGTACTTGTTGTCGATAATAAACGTTTCAGCAAAATAAATGTAGCGGACCAGAAAATTGTAATAGATGTGGTTCAAAAAACCTTTGCAGAAATGGATAAAATTAATCGCAAAGATAACGACAGTGCCCGCCAGGCATTACTCAAAATGGGGACGGAATTTGCTCGCCCTGAGGATAGTGAAATCGCCTACTGGAAACGCTTAGCCGATGAGGTGATCCAGGAAACAGGTAGCAAAGCTGCCTCACCTGAGCTATACCAGAAACTTAAAGACCTGTTGGCTGAGCAAGGTTCAAAAACAAACACTACAACAGCCAAGTGAACACAAGCACGGAAGAGTCAATACTGCAGCGTACAGTTCGCATTCTTCATTCGATTGAAGACAGTCTGCTGGTATTTATCCTGCTAGCTATGATTGTACTCGCCTTCAGCCAGATTGTGATGAGAAACTTTTTCGGTACAGGAACTATCTGGCTTGATCCCTTGCTAAGAGTTCTGGTTCTTTGGGTCGGTATGCTGGGTGCACTGGTCGCAACCCGGCAGGATAAACAGATCAGTGTCGATGTTCTGACGCGAATCCTGCCGACAGGATTAAAAAGGCTCAGCAATATCATCACACGTTCATTTGCTGCCATCGTTTCTGCAATAATTGCCTGGCATTCATTTCTATTCCTTATTGATGAATGGAATTCAGATGTCACGGCATTTGCTTCAGTTCCCGCCTGGTTACCAGAATCGATTCTACCCTTCGGATTTACCATAATTGCGCTGCGATACACGCTTCAGGTCATAAACTTAATCAGCAAGGGCATTGATGAGGACAGTAAGCAATGATTATTGCCCTCATTCTTCTGTTACTGGCGTTACTCGGTGCCCCATTATTCAGCATAATTGGCGGCAGCGCATTGTGGGGGTTTCACAGTGAGGAAATTAACCTGCAAGTGGTCACAATAGAAATTTACCGTCTCGCTGAGATGCCAATATTACTCGCTATCCCACTGTTTACTTTCGCCGGTTACCTACTGGGTGAAAGCCAGGCACCGGCACGCATGGTTCGCATGGCCCATGCGTTGTTGGGCTGGATGCCGGGAGGGCTGGCGATAGTCGCGCTGACCGCCTGCGCCTTTTTTACTGCATTTACCGGCGCATCCGGTGTCACTATCGTTGCCCTCGGTGCCCTGCTCTATCCTGCATTGCAACAGGCCGGTTACCCGGAACGTTTCAATCTGGGTCTGATAACAACATCAGGCAGTCTGGGCCTGCTATTTGCCCCATCATTACCATTGATACTTTATGGTGTGATCGCGCAGCAGGCCTCACTGGACACCCCCGTTAATATTGATGACCTGTTCCTTGCGGGCATATTGCCTGGCTTGCTGATGGTGGTTCTATTATCTGCCTGGAGTATGTGGAAGCAGCCAAAAGGTCAACTTACGACATCATTTAACGGCAGAGAAATTCTCTCAGCAATTCGTGAGTCCATCTGGGAGATTCCCCTGCCATTCCTGGTACTGGGTGGAATTTATGGAGGTTATATTGCTGTATCAGAAGCTGCAGCAGTAACTGCGGTTTATGTATTAGTTGTCGAAGTATTCATTAAACGTGAGGTTAAAATACGTGAACTCCCAGTAATCATTCGTGAATCTATGGTTCTTGTCGGCGCAATCCTTCTCATCCTGAGTGTTTCTCTTGCATCAACCAATTACATGATTGATGCAGAAATTCCTGGCCGGCTGTTCGATAGCATTCACGGTCTTATCGACAGTAAATGGACCTTTCTAATCGCGCTGAATATATTCCTTTTAGTGCTGGGTATGATGCTTGATATCTTTTCGGCATTGATAATCATCATCCCAATCATTTTACCTATCGCCGCAGGTTACGGCATTCACCCCGTACACCTTGGCATTGTTTTTCTGGCCAATATGCAGCTCGGATACTTCACACCACCAGTAGGCATGAACCTGTTCATTGCCAGCTACCGATTCAACAAACCCGTCATGGAACTCTATATAGCGACCCTGCCCTTCTTCTTCATTCTGCTGTTTGCCGTGCTGGTGATTACCTACCTGCCATCACTAAGCCTGGTATTTTTGACACCTTAGAGGTAAGGAAGCCTTAGGTTTTGGATCTTGGATCTTGGATCTTGGATCTTGGATCTTCATGAGTATTCAAAATATTTCATGCGCGAACACCAGTGCATCTTCTCTGCCATTGCTGGCCGGATAATAATCTCTGCGCAGCCCGATTTCATTAAATCCCAATTTATCATAGAGATGAATGGCCGCTGCATTGGAGGCCCGCACCTCAAGAAAAATAGAACCCATGTCATTTTGCCTTGCCTGGTTCATTAGATGCTGAACCATCCTGGCTCCCAGGCCATGATTTTGGGCATCCTTTCTTACACAAAGATTCAGCAGATGACACTCATCAACAACATATTGTGAAACCAGGTAGGCCTGTATTTGTCCATGCTGAAGATAAAGTATTGCCAGGTATTCATTCGCCAGACAGTCACTGAATATACCTTTGGTCCAGGGAAACTCGTAGGAATTGTTTTCAATTTCCATCACTGCTGGCAGATCAGTTTCC
>JAUVSB010000023.1 GCA_030597275.1 Gammaproteobacteria bacterium | reverse complement strand
GGCTGCGGTATGTGCGTGTCTGTCTGTCCGGTGAATGCACTCAGTATCGATTCTCATATTGACTGATATGGCTTATCCCCCAGTCCAGGGGACCTCTGATTACATGGCATGAAAAAAAACGCCCCTGTAAACAGGGGCGGTCAAAAGTCATACTTGGGAGGAAGAGTGTGATTGTTATTTTTTTGATTAGACGGCATACAGCTTAGCTCGATTTAAACGATCTGTCTATTCTAATGGTGGTCTATATGCTGCTGGTGCAGGCGGATCAGCAGGCTGAGCTTTTCACATTGCAGGCACTAGTTCTACTGCCTTTCTGAAGGCTTGCCAAGCCTGTTCCTACGACTCTCCGCAGCCCCCCCCCTTTCGTAGATAACAATGTAGATGCAGGCATAATGCACATACCTTGATCACATCACAAATTAACGCGGATTAATTGTGTGAATAAGATAGAGCACATATGAAAATGGTGAAATTATGTTCTATTTCTACCATGATGAAAATATGATGATACCCTACGACAGGCCCAAAACATTGTACAATGCCAGCAGCTATTTGAAACCTGGTATTAGCTTTGAAATAAATGACAAACATGCCACGGGCTTGCAACAAAAGGCTCAAAGGGAACTATTAAGGGCACCTCTATTAATTCTGGATAGATCAGATTGTATTCCAAATTTGTTCATATCAAGGCAAGGATCGCACGTAATAGCTAGCTATTGCGAAGATTCTTAACGCAGAGAAGGACAATTTGGGATGCAAGATGAATATTCATGGATTAATAGAGGTGCCCTTAACTTATAAACGGCCCTGTCACTCGCCCTTCAGACTCAATAAAATATGGTTTGAAAAAACCTGCCTGAAAATGCGGCCAGGAATACCAGCTCAGCATTTTCAGTAAGTAACCAATAACAGTGAACAATAATGAAGGCATTAACAATTCAAAATCTTCATAAACAATATGCGGGTGGCGTCACCGCGCTGAAAGGTATCGACCTGGAAGTGGAAAACGGTGATTTCTTTGCCCTGCTCGGTCCAAATGGTGCTGGCAAATCAACTATTATCGGCATTATTTCATCACTGGTAAATAAAACCAGCGGCAGGGTTTCGGTATTTGGTCACGATATTGATAAGGATCCGGAATTCGTCAAATCCTGCATCGGGCTGGTGCCGCAGGAATTCAACTTTGGCGTCTTTGAGAAGCTTATCAATATCGTTGCCAACCAGGGCGGCTATTATGGACTTAGCCGTGAGCTTGCCTTTCAAAGAGCAGAGAAATATCTCCGCCGCCTCGATCTATGGGAAAAACACGATACCGCAGCGAGGACTCTGTCTGGAGGAATGAAAAGACGCCTGATGATTGCCCGCGCTCTCGTTCATGAGCCGGATCTGTTGATCCTTGATGAACCCACAGCCGGTGTCGATATTGAAATCCGTCGCTCCATGTGGGAGTTTCTGCGTGAAATCAATGAGCGGGGAACCACTATTATCCTTACCACTCATTACCTGGAAGAAGCAGAAAACCTGTGCCGGAATATTGCGATTATTGACCATGGTCAAATTTTGGAAAACACCAGCATGAAAAAACTGCTGGGACAGCTTAATATGGAGACATTTCTGCTTGATACGCGTGAAAAAGTCGATGTAGTGCCTGAACTTGATGGCTATTCCCTGCTTAAGGTTGACACCCATACACTGGCGGTAGACGTCGCCAAAGAGAAAGCTCTCAATACTTTATTCTCACAGTTATCTGATCATGGCATCACCATACTCAGTCTGCGCAACAAGACCAACAGGCTTGAGGAATTGTTTATGGGTATGGTGAATAAAAATAAAAAATCAAATGTGTAAAGAAGGTGTAGCTGAATGCTAAAAAATCTTAGCCGGATGTATGAAGCCCTGGTGCTAGACAGACCCTGGCTTACATTGGCTCTGCTAAGCATCCTGGTGGTAGCCGTAGGCTATCACAGCAAGGACTTCAGGCTTGATGCGTCCGCAGACACTCTGGTGCTGGAAAACGATGCTGCATTGCGTTACTACCGCTCGATTAGCGCAAAATATAGCGCTGATGACTACCTGGTAATCACCTATACACCGAATAAAGGCCTTTTCAGCAAAACAGTGCTGGCTGACCTGGCCGAATTACGCCAGCAGTTAAAAGAGATTTCACGTGTACAGAGCGTGACAACCATTCTTGATGTGCCTCTAATCAATTCACCGCCCGTTACCCTCTCTGAATTAAGTAAAAACATACGCACACTGGAATCACCCGATGTGATCCCAGGACTGGCCAGAAAAGAACTGACGACAAGTCCCTTCTACAGCAACCTGATCATCAGTACTGATGGCCATACCACTGCGCTGCAGATTAAATTACAGCGTGACGAAAAATGGCATCGCCTGTTTAAACGACGAAATGCTTTGCGCGTACAGGAAATGGAAAACACCTTGGCGCCAGGGCTCATGGATGAACTAAAAGATGTAAGCAGTGAGTTTAATGAATACAGTGATAGCCTGCTGGAGCAGGAACGCCTGGATATTCAGAAAATCCGCGGCATCATGGATAAGCATCGGCAAGTAGCCAAACTATTTCTTGGTGGTGTTCCCATGATCGTGGCTGATTCTATGGGTTATGTGCGCAGTGACCTGAAGACATTTGGCCTGGCCGTTCTGGCCTTGCTGGTCATTTTTCTTTATACAGCATTTCGCAAATATCACTGGGTTTATCTACCCATAGCTACCTGTGGCGTTACCGGTATTGTCATGCTCGGGGTTCTTGGCCTGCTTGGCTGGCGAGTCACCGTGGTATCGTCAAATTTCATTTCACTGCTGCTGATTATTACCATGTCACTGACGGTGCATCTTATTGTCCGCTACCGTGAACTGCATACAAACAATCCTGACAGCGATCAGCGTTGGCTGGTCGGCCAGACAATACGCAGTAAATTCTTACCCAGTTTTTATACCGCGATCACAACCATGGTGGCATTTGCTTCGCTGATTTTCAGCGATATACGACCGGTTATTGATTTTGGCTGGATGATGGTAATCGGTATTGCCGTAGCATTCTTTTTCAGCTTCACTCTATTCCCGGCTAGCCTGGTATTACTTAAATCCGGTAAGCCTGGGAAGCTTCACGATTTTACAGGTATCTTTACCCGTTATATTGCCAATCTGATTGAACGCAGGAAACTCTGTGTTCTTTTAGCTGCACTGGTGATGGCTATGGTGAGCCTTATTGGCATATCAAAACTGACAGTTGAGAACAGTTTCATCAGCTATTTCAAATCTTCAACTGAAATTTACCAGGGCATGAAACTCATTGATCTGGAGCTTGGGGGCACGACCCCGCTTGAGGTTATTGTCGATGCTCCAAAAAGCTATTTTCAGGAACTTGAAGAAGATACGGATATATACGTAGATGATTATATTGACAACTATCCAGATCAGGCTGAAGCCGGACTTGCTGGCTCCAGCTTCTGGTTTAACTCCTACATGCTGGAAGATGTGGATAAGGTTCACAGCTATCTGGATAGCCTGCCAGAAACGGGCAAGGTATTATCCCTCAGCACTGCCATGCGTATGCTGGAATTATTGAAAGACGGCAAGAATCTGGATGACTTCTTTCTCTCAGTGCTGTTCAAGCGCTTACCCGCAGAGGTAAAAGAAAGTCTGTTCACGCCCTATATGTCAGATGATGGCAACCAGTTACGTTTCAGTGTACGAGTCATCGACTCTGACCCGGATCTTAAACGGGCTGAACTGCTGTCCAGAATTGAAAAACACCTGCTTGAAGAACTGGGTTATCAGCCAGAACAAATCCACCTTAGCGGCATGCTGGTACTCTATAATAATATGTTGCAAAGCCTGTTCAGCTCACAGATCAAGACTCTCGGTGTAGTCTTTCTCGCCATACTGATTATGTTTCTCGTACTGTTTCGTTCATTCAAAATGGCAGTACTGGCCATTATTCCAAATATCCTGTCTGCAACAACGATCCTGGGCATAATGGGTCTACTCGGCATCCCGCTGGATATTATGACTATCACCATTGCCGCAATCACTATTGGCATAGCCGTTGATGACACAATCCATTATGTTCATCGATTTCAGGAGGAATACTGGCAGGATAAAAACTACTGGTATGCGATTATGCGCTGCCATAACAGCATTGGCCGGGCCATGTATTACACTTCGTTAATTATCACTATCGGATTTTCCATACTGGCTTTATCTAATTTCATACCTACAATCTATTTTGGTCTATTAACAGGTGGCGCAATGATTACTGCACTAATCCTTAACCTGACACTATTGCCACTGTTAATAGCGATCGTCAAGCCGATGAAACAACCCGCTTTAAGTTCTACATAATATAAAATGATATGAGCAACACAGTCCGCTATACCGCATACAAGACCATCGTCACTCGTGAGATCACACGTTTCATGCGTATCTGGCCGCAAACCATCCTGCCGCCAGCAATTACCATGAGCCTTTATTTCGTTATTTTCGGCAACCTGATAGGAAAACGTATTGGCACCATGGATGGTTTTAGCTATATGGAGTTCATTGTGCCCGGCCTGATAATGATGTCCGTTATCACCAGCTCCTATGCCAACGTCGTATCGTCTTTCTTCAGCATGAAGTTTCAACGCTCAATTGAAGAGATCATGATTGCACCGGTGCCCAATTACATCATTCTCGCCGGTTTCGTCAGCGGCGGGGTAGCGCGAGGATTGCTAGTCGGGCTGATCGTCACCACCATATCGATCATTTTCACCGGATTATCCATTGATAACTATTTCATTACCATCAGTGTGATTCTGATGACGGCTATATTATTTTCACTTGCCGGCATGATCAATGCGGTCTTTGCTCGCAACTTTGATGATATTTCAATCGTGCCCACCTTTGTATTAACGCCACTGACCTACCTTGGCGGTGTCTTTTACTCTATCAAGCTGCTGCCTGAATTCTGGCAGACGGTCTCATTAGGCAACCCGATTCTACACATGGTCAATGCCTTTCGTTATGGTGTGCTCGGTCAATCTGATCTCAACATCATCTATGCTTTCATTATCATACTCAGCTTCATTATTGCATTAGCTGCCTGTACGCTATATTTGCTAAAGAAAGGCACAGGTATACGCAGTTGAGAATATCTCGAACAGAATGGAAATTATGAAAAACAATTGCACATCAACATGCTCCCAGGCTGAAACAGATGAATCAGGTTCAGATCAACAAAATGCTGACCAGAATTTGTCTGATTTACAAAGAATAGTCCTCATCAGTCCTTATGACCTTGGCCGTCAACCGTTTGCACTGGCTGAACCCGCTGCAATATTTGGGCAGGCAGGTTATGAGGTCCAATGTCTCGATCTATCACAACAAAAGCTGACCACCGAGGTACTGTCACCGGCAAGTGTGGTGTTTATTTATCTCAGCATGCTCACTGCGACACGTATCGCTAGCGAAGCGATGCCTAGAATAAAAAAGATGGCACCCGGAGCAAAAATTGCTGTCTATGGCTGGTATGCCCCGGTCAATGAGAAGTTCCTGCGGGAACTGGGTGTTGATGCGGTGTTTGGCGGAGAATCTGAACAAGACATGCTCGCTTATGCTGATTCTGTTTCTGAGCAAGACGATCACCCGGCGAGCAGAGAAACAGTAGTCAACCTGAGCCGCATAAACTTTATGGTGCCTGATCGGCAATCGCTTCCTGCGCTGGAAAAATATGCCCAGCTGATCATGCCGGATGATAGCCGTCGCATCATGGGGTTTACTGAAACCACGCGCGGCTGCAAACACCTATGCCGCCATTGCCCCGTGGTGCCTGTTTACCAGGGCCGCTTTTATGCCATCCCTGCTGAGATTGTGCTCGAGGATATTCGTCAACAGGTTGCATTGGGTGCCCAGCATATTTCATTTGGTGATCCTGACTTCCTCAATGGACCGCGGCACGCACGACGCATTATCGAAGCCATGCATGATGAATTCCCATCACTGACATACGATGCAGTGATCAAGATAGAACATTTGATCAAGTTCCCTGGCTACCTGCCCTTCCTGCGCGATAGTGGCTGCATCCTGGTCACCACGGCAGTGGAATCTGTCGATGACAAAATTCTCGAATATCTTGACAAAGGACATACCGCAGCAGAATTTGAACAGGTAGTCAGTCTAATGTCTGAACACAATATTGCACTGGCTCCCACATTCATCCCCTTCACTCCATGGACAACACTCAGCAATTATATTGAACTGCTCGACAAGATCGCTGAGCTGAAACTAATCACGTGCGTAAACCCGGTACAGCTTTCCCTGCGCCTGTTAATCCCCAGTGGATCCCGCATACTCGAACTACCGAAAGAAGAAACCTGCATCACAGACTTCAACCCTGCATCACTGGGCTATACATGGGTACACCGTGATACAGCAGTTGATGTGTTGCAGGAGAATATCCGTCACTGGACTGAAAAAGCCGAAAACAACGGACTTTCCAGGCTGGAGATATTTAACGGTATCCGTCGTATTGCACTCAAAGCCGCAGGCAGAGATGAGATGGATGTTACAGAAGAGCAATGTGGAGAGGCTGTGCCTGTCCACTCTGAATCCTGGTACTGCTGCGCAGAACCTACTGAACAGCAGCTGGCCAGTTTTTAACATGCAGCTGTCTGGCATCCGCTTTTTACTCATTGACGGCCCTAACCTTATTCGTCGTATCCATGCTGCAATTCCAGCCGAAGACAAAAACCAGATCATAGAGCAGACCATCACCTCAACACACCAGTCCCTTGCACGAGCGCTGAAGCAACACACACCGACGCACGCTTTGTGTGCATTCGAATGTGAAGGTCCGACGTGGAGGCATGAATTATTCCCTGATTACAAAAAAGACCGCCCGGCGATGCCTGAAGAGCTGACCGAAATCTTTGCACGCTTGCAAAAGGAGATTAGAGAAAATGGTATCGTGGCCATTCATATAGCGGCAATGGAAGCCGATGATGTCATCGCCAGTGCCGCCGTCAAGGCTGCAGCACAGGGTGCGGATGTCACCATATTATCGACTGATACTGGACAGGCTCAGTTATTACGTCCCGGCATCAGGCAATATAACCATTTCAAACAGGAACCCATTACCGAAGAATCCATTCAGCAGCGTTTTTCAGTTAAAGCCACACAGCTGAATGATTACCTTGCTATGGTCGGTGATAAATCACATTCACTGCCCGGTGTTCCCGGCATCGGCGCAAAAACTGCAGCACGGCTGCTTGAATCATATTCAGGACTCGATGAGATACTCAACGCAGCCGAGGAAATAGGCGGACGTACGGGTAATTCATTAACAGAAAACCGTGATACGGCAAGGCTGGTCAAGAAGCTGCTGGCACTGCGTACTGACGTCAGCCTGGGGCATTCACTGCGTTCCTTCAGGTATGTTGATCCCCAGTTACAGTAAAACCTTTCTCTACCCGGTTTGACAGTCTTCGTTGATCGCAATATATTTATACTAGATTGATAATAATTATAAAAATTGTTTTATTTATCAATGGTGTTATGAACAGGAGTTAAGACTCAGGATGAGCATTGAATACAGTACCGAGAATAAAGACAAGTACCTTCTCATCATATCTCACGGAGAGAGTGCTGACCTTGACGTAGTCAGTAACTATTCACGTGAAATTACTGAACACTGTAAGGAACAGGGCTACAGCAATATGCTTGTCGATGAGAGAGGTCGAGAGTACCTGCTTGATGAGGTACTCGACCTCTACAAAATAGCGAATTTTTTCAGAACACTGGATATATCCGAGCTACGCATAGCAATTATCTGTCAGGAAAAATATCTCGAACAGGTCCGCTTTCTCGAGATTACTGCCCAAAACAGAGGGATGAATATCAAGTTTTTCCTCGATACTGACAGCGCTGAAAGATGGCTGCTGTGACCTTGTTTCATTGCTGATTCGAAAGCATTGTCTATGGAAAAGAACTTGAAAGTTGCCGTTGCTGTCATTCAGCGTGAAGACGGCAAGATACTGTTCACAGAAAGACCAGCAGGTAAGGCCTGTGCCGGAGAATGGGAGTTTCCCGGCGGGAAAGTTGAAGCCGGTGAAACACCGCGCCAGGCGCTAAACCGTGAAATTGAAGAAGAACTGGCTATTCACATCACTGAGGCCAGGCCATGGATAACTCTGTCTCACACTTACCCACATGCTACAGTGTTACTTCATTTCTTCATTGTTACTGCCTGGACAGGCGATGAGCACGGCGAAGAAGGCCAGCGACTCTCGTGGCAGAACCTGTCAGAGCTCACAATATCGCCACTACTGGCGGCTAATGCGCCAGTCATTCGTGCCTTGCAGCTGCCTGAGACCTATGCCATATCCTGCGTCAGCGAAATCGGCGAAGAAGAATTTCTGCGACGTTTGCCTACGGCAATAAAAAATGGACTGCGCCTGCTGCAACTACGAGAAAAATCTCTCTCCAGTTGCCAATTGCGACGACTGGTAGATCAGATCCTGCCCATTACCGTACCGGCAGGAGTGACGATTCTTATCAATTCAAGCATGCCGGATGAACAAATAAAACGATTCTCCGGTCTGCATCTGACCAGTAAAAATTTAATGGAACTCGATCAGCGGCCCGATTTCAAACTCGTCGCTGCTTCCTGCCACAACAGGCAGGAACTTCAGCAGGCTGCTCAGCTAGGTCTTGATTTTGCTGTTCTGTCTCCGGTAGAAAAAACACTTTCTCACCCTGATGCAATACCTCTTGGCATCCAGGGTATGGCAGAACTCATCGCTGATTGTCCAATACCTGTTTATGCCCTCGGTGGCATGAGCTTAGACCAACTTAATGAGATACAATCACATGGCGCGCACGGTATCGCCATGATGAGAATGGCCTGGCAGTAGGCCATGTTTTAAAACAAGTAACAGGAGTAGCAATGAAGGCAGAGTTCTGGCATCAACGCTGGCAAGCAGGTGAAATTGGCTTTCACAAGCATAATTATAATGCTCATATGACGAGATTTATTGATCTCCTGGGAATTGAACAGGGTGACAATGTCCTGGTACCTCTATGCGGCAAGTCACTCGACATGATCTGGCTACGTGATCAAAAATTTAACGTTACAGGTATTGAAATCAGCCCTATTGCAGTTGCAGACTTTTTTGCTGAGAATGAAATTGAGCATGAGATTAGCAAGCATGCCTGGGGCAAAGCATATCGATCAGAAAACCTGGATATACTTTGTGCCGATTTTTTCGACATCAGTCCCTCAGATTTACCCCATACAGATGGTATCTATGATAGAGCCTCATTAATTGCCCTTCCTGAATCTATGCGCCCGGATTATGTTAAGCACCTTGCAGGGCTGATACCCGATACCACTCGATCCCTTTTAATCACACTAGACTACCCACAACAGGAAATGGACGGCCCTCCTTTTTCAGTTAGTGAGAACGATGTCAATCAGTTATTTTCTGAGTTATTCATCATTGAGCCCATTTACACCGAGGATTGCCTGGTCAACGAACCCCGATTCCAGGCAAAAGGCCTGAGCCGTCTTGATGAACGTGTCTTTCTTTTGACAAAAAATATTCCATAAAAATGGGTCAGGGCCCCTTGAATCATTGTGTTTTAAAGTGTACTTTTCGCCGCTGTGATTTTTACTGACCAGGAAAGACCATGAGCCTTGACGCACACCCACAATTACCCGATGACAGTAAACCCGTACGTGATGAAACACATAAAATCAGACGATTGCCCTGCTGCCTTTACCTGGAAGACAGCGAAGGAAAGACAATAATAAAGCTCAATGAATCCAGCTCTCTGGTCTGGTCCTTATGCACTGGCGAATTCACAGTAAAAGAGATGATCGACATGCTGGAAGAAAGTTACCCTGATGCGGGTGATGTTATCCGCAAAGATGTTTACCGCGTCCTCGATGAATTTATTGCCGAAGATATCATAAGCGTGGGGTAAGGTTTTCTTCGCCCTTGTCATCTTTGGCAAGGGTTTCAATAACAGGAATATTTATTACGTCACCTGGTTGAGACTGAGTACTAAAAAGCTTCGGGTTATAGCGTTTCAGTAACCATAGAGGTACATCCTGTTTTAACGATATACTCCAGGCACTGTCTCCAAAACGAATTTTGTAGACTTCAGTACCTGCAATTTTGAAGTTTGAACGGAACTCATCCTGTAGCTCCCGATGATAATCCAGTCGTTGCTGGTTATATTTTTCTTTTTGTTCCTGTTTTTTTATCGGCAGATAAATAATCTTGCCAATACGTACATGGCGCGAGCTTTTGAGCTTGTTCAATTTCCGTATGCTGCTCGCTGACCGTAGACCCAACCAGTTTGCATAAAGCCCCAGGGATTCATCTGGCTCGACAACAACGGAATATTGAGTTTTCCCTTTTTTTTCTGACAGCTGAATCAATAAATCATCACCCAGGCCAAAAATTGATTCCGGTATATCTGGAATTGCTTTAATAACGGGATCAGGCTTGCGCGGATTTGTGCTGACAGCAACAGCGGATGTCTGCTTAACTGGCTCAGGCGTTGTTTTCTGCTTTTTTGCTACTAGCACTTTTTCAGGTTTCTTCTTTGCGACTTTTACAGGTTTAGACACCTTCTTCCTGGCCACCTTAGTCGGTATTCCTGGGATGGTAATAATCTGCCCGGTGCGTATCAGGGCACGGCGACCAAGATTATTCAGCAAGATAAGTTCCCTGCAGGACACTGCTTCTTTTTTCGCAATTCCGCAAGCCGTATCTCCACGCTGCACACGATAGGAGTACTCTACATATTTAGGCTCTTCCGCTGGCAGGCTATTCAGTTTTGCTACCTGGGTGCTGCGCCCCGCAGATGATTTAGGTAATTTTAGTTTGTACCCTTTTGGAACAAACCTTCTACCCGACCATACCAGTCGCATTAATGAGGGATTGTTTTTTTTCAGTGTCTTCTCAGAAACAGAGAAAACATGGCTCAGGCGCTCAATAGAAACAGGCGTTTTTATGGTGACCACATCCACTGCCAATGGCTGTTCAACTGGGTGACCCGGGTAATACTCATCAACATGCTGGGCAACATGTCGAGCAGCAAGAAAACTGGAATAGAAATTCTTCACCGCTATTTGAAATCCTCGCGCCTTATATTTGTTTAGTACGTCCATATAGTCCGGACCCACCTTGCCCATCGCCCGCACCATACCAGCCGCACCGTAGTTATAGGAGGTAATAACAAAGGGAAACAGGCTGTTCTTTGTCGGAGATTTTAGACTACGTGCTTTGTCACCCAGCTTCTGCCTGCTATCCAGAAAATAGCGGGCAGCAGCTGCTGAAGCGAGTTCTGGGTCCAGTCGCTCATCAACAGTAGAAGAAATTTTCAGACCTAGTGCTCTCGCTGTACGCGGCATTATCTGCCACATGCCTGCAGCGCCAACTCTGGAGTAGGCTGTCGGTCGGTAGGATGATTCAACAAAAGGCAGGTACTGAATATCTGTTGGCAAACCCGCCTTCTTCAAGGTTGATACCACCATAGGCCCATAAGTACCATGCCTTACCAGTGCATTTTTGTACTGGTCAGCAACGCCACCCTGGCATCGAATTCTTTTCGCCGCTTTTCGGATTTCAGATGGTTTTTCATTTTTCAGCATTTCTGCCAGATGCTGCTTCTCACCACTAAACTTTGTTACCCCTTTAGCGCGTTGATCGGC
>JAUVSB010000132.1 GCA_030597275.1 Gammaproteobacteria bacterium | reverse complement strand
GAAGAGATCTGGCTGCGGGCACACTCAGAATCAGGCAGTTATATAAAGGGTCAGGTAAGTAAAGAAACACCTGAATCTGATCGGCGCGTGAAAGATATTCAGATCGGCTGGCTCGACAGTCTGGATGATGAAGGCCGAACCGACATCCGCTTCAACACAACGTTTTTTACCGCTGGCGATTCCAGGGAGCCGGAACTTGCCGGCATAAAGGCTGCGCTGTACGGATCCTTCCTTACCCTGATGGTCACCTTTCTGCTGTCTTTCCCTGTTGGCGTCTTTGCTGCCATATACCTACAGGAATTCGCGCCACGGAACCGCCTTACCGACATTATCGAAGTTAATATCAATAATCTGGCTGCTGTACCTTCCATCATTTTCGGTCTGCTGGGCCTGGCGGTATTCATCAACTTCTTTGAACTGCCCCGCTCTGCGCCACTGGTGGGTGGCATAGTACTGGCGCTGATGACCTTGCCGACGATCATCATTACTTCGCGCACCGCGATTGGGGCGGTTTCACCCTCTATACGCGAAGCCGCACTGGGAATAGGCGCATCAAAAATACAAACAGTCTTTCATCATGTCCTGCCAGTTGCCATGCCCGGTGTTTTAACCGGCGCAATCATCGGTATGGCCCAGGCACTGGGTGAATCTGCGCCTTTATTGATGATCGGCATGGTGGCTTTCATCATGGATGTATCGACTAGCGTGACGGATTCATCGACAGTACTGCCTATACAGATATACCTGTGGGCCGATAGCCCGGAGCGTGGCTTTCTGGAAAAAACTTCTGCTGCCATAATGGTATTGATGGGGTTTTTAATCATCATGAATGCGCTGGCTATTTACCTGCGCAAACGATTTGAACTAAAGTAAGACAGGTTTAATAATATGAATATGCAGGCTGTATCCATGAAAGAAAATAACGTCAATGACAAACTTTCAGATGAGACCATTCAGGAATTACGTGAATGCGACATTCGTGAGTCGACAAAAGTCAGAGAATACGAAACCGTTGGTGAACCCTACACCGACAACGCCAAAATTTGCGCGCGCGATGTCAATGTCTACTATGCTGACAAGCAGGCGATTATTGATGTCTCACTTGACATAGGTCGTAACGAGATTACCGCCATGATTGGGCCGTCCGGCTGTGGTAAATCTACTTTTTTACGCACCATGAATCGTATGAACGATATCATTCCAGATTGCCGGTTTGAAGGTAATATCAAGCTTGATGGTGAAGATATTTATGATAAGGAAATGGACACTGTGTTACTGCGCGCTCGTATCGGCATGGTTTTTCAGAAACCGAATCCGTTTCCAAAGTCGATCTATGAGAACGTTGCTTACGGGCCGCGCATCCACGGCCTGGCGCATAACAAGGCTGAACTGGATGATATCGTAGAAAAGAGTCTGCGTCGTGCCAGCCTGTTTGATGAAGTCAAAGATCAGCTGGACAAACCGGGTACTGGCCTGTCGGGAGGGCAGCAACAGCGTCTTTGTATCGCTCGCGCCATTGCCGTCAGCCCGGAGGTCATCCTCATGGACGAACCCTGTTCAGCTCTTGATCCCATTGCTACTGCGCGTATCGAGGAATTGATGGATGAATTAAAAGAAAAATTCACCATCGTCATCGTTACCCACTCCATGCAGCAGGCGGCTCGGGTGTCTCAGCGGACGGCCTATTTCCATCTTGGTAAAGTGATTGAAGTGGGTGATACCAAAGAGATGTTCACCACGCCAAAACATGAGTTAACTGAAAATTATATTACCGGCCGCATCGGTTGAACTAAGGAATAAATACAATGGAAAACCTGCATATCGATCAACATATTTCCAGAAAATATAATGAAGAGCTCGAAAGTCTGCGCAATAAAGTGATGACCATGGGCGGCCTGGTGGAAAAGCAGTCTAAGAATGCACTTGAGGCACTGATTAAAGGAGACAGCAGCCTGGCAGAAACAGTCGCCACTTCAGACTATCTTGTTAACAGCATGGAAGTTGAGATTGATGCGGAATGTACAGACATTCTTGCTCGCAGACAGCCTGCTGCCAGTGATCTGCGAATGATAATAACGGTCATTAAGACCATCACAGACCTTGAACGAATTGGCGACGAGGCTGAAAAAATAGGGCGGTTTGCATTAAAACTGGCCAATAACCAGGAACCGCAGTCTTACTATTCTGAGCTGCACCACCTCGGTGAGCATGTTATCGAGATGCTGCATGGTGCACTTGATGCCTTTGCACGCATGGATGTAGAGGCCGCGGTCAGGGTGGCGGGACGTGACCCGGAAATCGATCAGGAATTCGAAGCACTGACCCGCATGCTAATTACCCACATGATGGAAGACCCACGCGAAGTAAAAAACGTCTTGCGGCTTAACTGGTGTGCGCGCTCACTGGAGCGCATCGGGGATCATTCTGCGAATATCTGCGAATATGTTATCTACCTGGTCAAAGGCCATGATGTACGACATGTTAGCCTTGAGCAGATACAGGAAACATATATTCAGAAGAAATAGGGAGCAGGTAGGTAAAAAGTTAATAATAGATACGTGTAATATTTTTTCCAGCGATCAAGCAAATTCAAAACCAAGTGCCGCAATAGCAATAGCTAAGACAAATGAATAAAACACCCACATCAAGAGCGATCCGCCAGTCTTATCCGCTTTTTCCAGGACTGCATCGACCTCATTTTTTACTGCCCTGGCATTTTTATCAAACTGCAATAAATCCTGGGTGGCGATAAACTCTGCCTCTGCAGCCGGGTAACCCTCTTTACGCAATTGCAGCGATCTTTTTAAAACTTCACATTTCTGATTTTGATTCATTTTATACTCCTGAATAATACATCGTAATGGCCTCGATATATTTACGATCTGAAGTGTCAGTCACATTATTCCCTCAAATTCTGTACTCGTGTTATTTGTTCTTATTTTTATGACTGTTCAACAGTGTATACGAACACCGCATTGGTAGTAATAAGGGTAATCCCTGAGTAGCAGCTTCGGATCAGGCGCGTCCGTTAACCGGTCTCTGCATGAATTTCTCTCTGATATTTTCATGATTGTCATCATCTTGTCACACAGTATTGTTATTGTCAGAAACCTGATGCTGGCAAGATTCCCGGGGAGACCGATGAAACAGAAGGCACAAGATCTTTAAAAAAATGTGTTGAATATAATGATCTAATTCCAGTGAAGCGCAGAAGGGCAATCAAGGGATGCATTCGTTGTGTGGAATGAGAAGAAGATCATGAAAAATACAGCAGGATGAATAAAATAATCAGGGTAGAACACGACTCACTAGATGACATGATTGAAGACATCCATCTAGCAAGTCTATAGATAGCTTTACTAATGAACCTACGCGTAGCTTACGACCTTCTTACCGGCCGTTCATGCTACCGGAATACAAAGCTGGCAGTAATAAGGAGATCGGCTATAAAGCTATACCGGTGGCTAGAAGGTGTTTTTTGATAGCACACAGAACGTTCCACTACACCCAGGCACTTAAAACTTGGATCTTGGCTCTTTAATTATCACTTCAACAATACCAGCTCTTCCGCTGCCGTTGGGTGCACAGCAACAGTATTATCAAGATCGGACTTGCAGGCACCCATCTTCATCGCCACGGCAAAACCCTGGATCATTTCATCTGCACCTTCGCCGATGACATGTATGCCAACAACTTTTTCCTTTGCTCCAGCAGTAATGAGTTTCATTGATGATTTTGGTTTATGCTCTGACAAAGAGTGAAGCATATTAGTGAAGCGAGACTGGTAAACTTTTACGCTGCCATATTGATCCCGGGCTTCACCTTCTGTCATACCAACAGTCGCTATCGGTGGATGACTAAAGACCACGCTGGGAATATTATCATAATCCAGTTTTGCCTTTGCCT